>CAYZYD010000563.1:0-3114 GCA_964482505.1 uncultured Planctomycetia bacterium
ACGCCTTCGGTTCGCCCGAGGCACTGGGCTCGAATTCTCGACCTCCCGCATCGATAGCAGTTTTTCAACGGGCTGCTAGGGCCGACAATGCCACCATTGGGTCAATCCGTGCATCGATAGAAGCCTGACGGCTTCCTCGCGGCACGCTTCCCCAGGCAGAGTTGTACAGGGTAAGAAAGTTGACGCCTGCGCGCCGAATCGGCTCCCTCGACGTGCATCCGACGCAAGGGATCAACGCTCAAGCCGAGTCCGTTGGATCGGGCGCGACCCGGAGTTTAGCCCTGCAGTTGGCTCACGGTCTTCGGGATCACATCCTGCTTGAGATAGAGAAGCATCGATCGGAAACGTTCTTCGAGCATCTCCTTGAGCGCCGTCGAATTGACGATCGCATCGATATTCGACGGACCGCCACCCTCGCCGCCGCCACTGCTTCCGCTCGCGATCGCCTGATCGATCTCGGACCGGAACCGTTTGACCATGGTGGGGAGGACTGCTTGCAGCGCCTCTTGGATCTTGGCGTTGACGGCCGCAGCAAATCCCTCGGAAGCAAAGAGTTCATCGGCGCGATCGATACAGGCCTGGACCGGGTCCTGGCTGCCCGCCGCCGCTGCTTTGATCTGCTCCCCAAACTCTTGCCGCACCGAAGCGAGGATCGATTCCTTAAGATTTGGATCGGCCTCGCCCCCACCACTCTGGGTCGTCACCGCTCGGAGTGCAGTGACAAGTTGGACTAATACCTCACTGGGTGGGACAGAACCTGTCACGATACCAAGCCTTTCCGGATAGACGCTCTCAACTTCGTATACTGTCGGACTCACTCAAGACTAGGACATCCGCCCGTTTGCGGCAAACCGAGCGCCGCTTCTCACGTCGGCCAAAACTTACCTAACTGGATCTGCAATCAGTAGTTCAAGGATTCCATAAGACTAGTCCGTAGGTCGTCCCTACAATGTTCCCACTCGAGGATTTGTGAGGGGGACAATTGCTCAGAAGAGATTGGGGCCGAGCGCTGACCCTGACTTGGGTCGTGTGGGCCCAGCTCGGTGCGACCGAATCGGGACTGCCTCAGGGGCCGTGGCTCGGGGACGTTCCCGCCCGGGTGAGTCGCGCCTATCGACAACTCGACCATCCCGATATCTCGCGTCGCACCGCAGCTCAACAGAAGCTCGTCGAGTCTCGCGCGCACTGGCTCAAGAAGCTGCCCAAGGATTGGGATCGAGAGAATACGCTCTCCCCTGAAACGCGTTACCGACTCTACTGGGTCCTGCGCCGGGTGCACCGACTCGAAGAGTTTCGCGAGGAGCTCTTCACCGAGCCTTTGGAGAGCTTGCGATCGAGCGTCCGGTCGATCTACTCAGACGTTCCTCTCGCGACCGAGGAGCTGCTCCTCGAGGTGCTCAACTCCCCGATCTCCGATCGAGTGCGCGAGCGTGCTCTTCAACTCTTCGCTTCGCTGCCCAGCTTCGAATTCGAACGGGTCGAGTCGCTTCTGGCCGACCCTTCACCGATCTTGAGACGGTGTCTCTACGATTTGGTGGGAGCCGAGCCGGGCCGGCTCCGGCGACTCGTGCGCGAGGATCTCAAGCGCGAAGAGAGGCAGCTCGAAGCGGTGCGGGCGGTTCGTCGTCATCACCTCGGCGACCTCAACGATCGAGTGAGTGAGCTCTGGCCGACGGCCGGTGAGCTGCTTCGAAGCGAGATCGCTCTGACCCTCTCTCGTGACCCCCAACCGCGCTTTACGCCCATTTATTGTCGAGCCGCGGCGAGCGCCGATTATCGGGTGACCTCAGCTGCACTGGGCGCTCTCGAACGGGTGGCGAATTCCGAAGATCTCGCCAAGCTTCTCTGGAGCGGAGTGGGTCGTGAGTATTGGGATGTCGAGCTTCGGCTCGTTCGCCTCGTCTCTAAACGCGGGGATGCCTCGCTCGCCCTTCCTCTGCTCGAACGACTCGAATCTCCCGTACTCGAAGTCCGCCAGAGTGTGGTCCAGTGTCTGATTGATTGGAACGCGAGCGCTTACTTCGCCGATCTCGACTATATTCAATCGAACTGGTCCGCCGACGAACGCATCGAACTGAGTCCCAAGAACCTTCCCGCCTGGTAAATATCGGTCGCGCGACCGCCTCAGAAGAACCCGCTAAGTAAAATGGCGAGCAGGCACACGGTTGAGATCTCCATTCGTCATTCGAGCCAGAGAATGGCCACGGCGCCTCGCGACGCGGTTCTTCGACACAGTCCGGGTGAGACTTGTCTCGAAAGCACTTTGCGGCCGGGCTGCTTGTTGCTATCACGGGGGGAGGCGTTCATTGAATTCAACCAGTGGGAGACTGATATGGGTTTGGACGAGTCGGTGTGGGGGCTCCCACGCGAGACCCTCTTTGCACGGATCCCCGAGTTTCAGGGCTTTTGGTGCCGGTCGTTCGACTTTGGCGAGCTCGAGGCGATCCTCGCCCAGAGCAGCGAGTATCGACCTCGATCGGAGTGCGAAGGTGATCCGAGCTTCAAGCAGTTTATCCCCTACATTGCGACCCAGGTCGGGGATCACTGGCTCGTCTGCGAACGACTCAAGCGGGGACGAGAATCGCGTCTCCACAATCGGCTCGCCCTCGGGCTCGGCGGTCATATCGTCAAAGGTGAGGCGTCGACCGGGCGACTACGCGCCGGCACCGAGCGCGAGCTCCGAGAAGAATTGCACCTTTCCGAAGAGGAGCTGGATCTCACTCTGATCGGTTGCCTCAACGACGACTCGGACCCGGTCGGGGAGGTGCACTTCGGTATCGTCGGCATATTGACCCTGCCCGAGCGAGTAACGGTTCGCGAGACGCACAAACTCGAAGGCTCCTGGAAACGGCTCGAGGAGATCAAACCCGAGCGTGATCGTCTCGAGAGCTGGTCTCAGCTCCTCCTCGACACGCTTCTCGAACGAAATTTGACTCTGGGTTAACCTCGCGAACTCTGAGCGCGTCAGAACCGCCGGTTTCTTTTGACGCTCTCCGGAGGCGGGGCTATACTCCCCGGCTTCGCAGTGATTTAGCAGCCTTCTGATAAATCGCCCCGCTCTCCTAGTGTCCTGTTCGGAAAGTTCGAGTGAGAACTCGGCGAGCCATTCGGCCT
>CAYZYD010000564.1:0-3109 GCA_964482505.1 uncultured Planctomycetia bacterium
AGGCCGAATGGCTCGCCGAGTTCTCACTCGAACTTTCCGAACAGGACACTAGCGCGGTAGACGAGCAGACGCTTGGGGGCTTTCCGAGGCGAGCTGGGTCGCTGCCGTCCGGGGCCCCGATCGCTCCCCTCGGGCGTCTCACCGACCGCCCCGGCGCCGCGCACACCTTCCCCCGGAGCCATTGCCAACGGGTCCTCAATTGAGAAGCCCGAGCCGTCTATATCGCTTGCACCCGCTTGGGGCGAGTCGCTCAAAGTCGTACTCCCCGCAAAATCGCCCACATTGTGCTGTTCCGCCGTCACACCCTGATCCCAGGAAGCCGACTGGCAACTACAGAGAGCCAACCAGAGAACGAGCAAAGACCTCATCAATTTTCCTCCAAAGCTAGCCCGCCCGCAAAACGGTGCTCGAGCCACGAGGGAGAGATTCGAGCTCCAGTGCCTGTGTTTGACGACAGAGGCGGAGCGAAGCAAGATCGACTTCGTGGCCGAGTCGATTTTTTGGCGGGCTTTTAAGCCCGCATTATTCAAGAACCGCGTAGCGAAAAGTCGCAGTAGCGGGCTCGTGAATAATGCGGGTTAGGGCATCTCACGATTAGACGTCCGCTAACGGCGTCCTACCACGGGATTCGATTCTCGACGACTCACACCCTGACTCAATCTGGCTAAACCTGAGGAACGCCGGCTGGAACTGACATGTTAAAGATTCAGAGGGCCGCTCGATAGCCTACTCTTCAACCCTTTGGTGCTTGGACTGGGGCGTTTGGGCAGGGTGAGGAGTGACCTGTGTCCCATGATTCTTGACGCTTGGTTGCAGGTAGCAATCCGAAAGTGCAACTCGACGACTTCCCCCTTTCCCGTGAACGCTGATCGTTATCGTTCCCGGAGCGAGGAGGAGGCAGACAAAGACTTTGTCGAGCTACCTACGGTGCACTCTCAGTCGCCGGTCCACTTGCGCTACGAATACAGCTGAACGGCCCTCGTCCGGGTCGGCTGACTCAGATTACTGATGATGCGGTCGCCCGCAGCGCGGGCCCCGGCGATGTTTCGCGCAATCGGACCGATCTCGAGTTCAGCCAAGGGTCCGGAGACGGAGATTCGTCGGTGCCAACGAAGGGCTCGGTCTACAAGGGGATACCCACACGCCCCGCAAGGCAGCGCCGCGGTTTTGACGAGTGAGTCGATCATGCGTCCTCCAGGACGCTGAGGCTCAAATCCCGTCGCGAGCAGAACTCGATCGGCTTCCCAGATCAAACCGCTGGCATACTTAACGTAGACCACTTCACTGGTGGGGATGAGCTCCTCCACCTCTTGTTGCTGCCAGACGATTTGCTTTCGGTAGATGGCTCGCCTAAGCAGACGATGGGTCTCGGGAGGAATCGAGCCGCGGTGGCGAGCCCTGCGGATAATGTCACGACGGCGAGACGAGCTCCGTTGTCGCTGAAACTCTGCAGTAAACCGGGGGCCGAGCCAACCCGGATCGCTATCAAACCGATGCTCGCGAAAGGCGTGTCGGGTGATCAACCGTACACGATGGCCCTCCTCGAGCAGTCGCAGCGATAGCTGAGCCGCGGAGATACCGCCCCCGATCACGGTTACTCGCTCGTTTGCGCTCTTGGGCCAACCGTCGAAGCCCGGCTGAAAAATGTGGTGAATCTTCGCGTGGTTCGGGGCCCACTCGGGCCAGAGCGGTCGTTCGCTCGCCCCGATGGCGAAGATCACTTGGCGCGCTTCGACCCAGCCACTTTGGGATAGACGCAAGAAGACACTCCGGTCGCCTGCGATACACGACAATGCCCGCTCTTGACAGTGCAGGTCGGCGAGCCCGAACTTGGAAATCACGTGGTCGCAGTGCGAGTTGAAGAGCGCAAGCGATGGCCGGAAGTAGGGTTCCGCAAACGCTTGTAGACCTCGAAGTTTCTGTTCGGCGGCAAACTGTCGCAGAGAAGCGGCGGCCACGTCGAGATGGTGCACTGCCGGAGAGCGGAGATGGCTCATCCCCGTGACATTCGTGCAAAGCCGCCAGCGCTGAAGCAGGCGACTCGCGGGATCAACAATAGCGAGACGCTCCTCGGCGACACCCCCCTCCGCGATGAGTCGGGCGGCGAGGTGAACCCCGTGGATGCCTCCCCCGACAATGATCCAATCGAAGTTCATCCAGAGTTCGCTTCGAGACGGTACTCGGGGAACGGGTTGCGAAATCGACGCCAGGCTCGACTGTTTTTGTTCACGAGACGCTCCTCGAGCAGACAGGCATCGAGGCCTCGTCGAATTTTTTCTTCATCGAGATTTTGACCGATAAAGACCAGCTGCTGGGATCGATCACCGAATCGAGGATGCCAATCCTCATGCCCGTCGGGTCGCTCGCCTTCGGCGTGTGGCCAGTCCTCCTCGGGAATCGCGGCCCACCAAAAGCCGGCGGGATCGACGCTGCTGACACCGCCGGCCTGGGACCACGAGTAAGCGACTTGAGTGTTCGCGGCAACCCAGAAGAAACCCTTTGAACGAATGACGCCCCGCCAATTCTGTTCGTCGTGCAGATAGTCCCAGAACTTCTTGGCGTCAAACGGAAAAGGAGTTCGGTAGCAAAAGCTGCTGATCCCGTATTCTTCGGTCTCCGGGGTGTGCTCGCCTTCAAGCTCTCGTATCCAACCCGCAGACTGTGAAGCCGATTCGAAATCAAACAATTGAGTGTCGAGAACGCGGGAGATCGGCACCTGGCCTCGCGTAGCGCGCAGGATCTGGGCTCCGGGATTTAAGGCCTCGAGGATGGCCTGAATCTGCAGAGAGTCCGCTTCGCTGACCAAATCGCATTTGTTGAGCACGATCACGTCAGCGAACTCGATCTGGTCGATGAGCAGATCGGTGACCGTGCGTTCGTCCTCATCCCCGAGCGATTCCCCGCGCTCCTTGAGCGCGTCAGCCGCTTGGTAATCCCGAAGGAAATTCGCAGCATCGACGACTGTGACCATCGTATCGAGCCGAGCGAGTTCACTGAGGCTGACGCCGGATTCGTCTTCAAAAGTAAATGTCTGCGCAACTGGGACCGGCTCCGAGATCCCCGTGGACTCGATAAGCAGGTAGTCGAAACGAGATTCGTTCGCGAGGCG
>CAYZYD010000565.1:0-3075 GCA_964482505.1 uncultured Planctomycetia bacterium
AGACCCCGCGACATCGACCACAACACGCGACAAGGGTCGATCAGCCCTTCTCACCGCCGGCCGGGGGCTGATCTCGTCTGGCAGATCGGCACTGGTTACTTCGGGTGCCGGGACAAGACCGGGATGTTCTCCGAGGAGGAGTTTCAAAAACGGGCGACACTCGACAACGTCAAAATGATCGAAGTTAAGCTCTCCCAAGGGGCAAAGCCGGGCCATGGGGGCATTCTACCCGCGAAGAAGATCACCCCCGAAATCGCCGAGATTCGCGGGGTACCTCTTGGGCAAGACGTACTCTCACCACCCGCTCACAGCGCATTTAGTACCCCGAGAGGACTTCTAGAGTTCATCGATCGGCTGAGGGATCTGTCGGGAGGGAAGCCGATCGGCATCAAATTCTGCCTCGGTCATCCGGCTGAATTTTTGGGTCTCTGTCTCGCGATGCGCGAATCGGATCGCTTTCCCGACTTCATAGTCGTCGACGGAGCCGAGGGCGGAACTGGGGCGGCGCCACTTGAGTTCTCCAACTCGATCGGAGCTCCGTTGACAGAGGCTCTCGTGTTTGTGCACAACGCTCTGCGTGGCTTCAAGATTCGGTCGAATCTCAAGGTGATCGCTTCAGGAAAGATCCTGACCGGCTTCGACATGGCTTCGCGAATGGCTGCCGGTGCCGATCTCTGCAACGCGGCCCGAGGGTTCATGTTTGCTCTGGGCTGTATCCAGGCCCGGCGCTGTAACTCAAACGCCTGCCCGGTCGGTGTGGCCACCACTAAAGAGAGCCTAGTGCGAGGGCTCGTCGTGAGCGATAAACGGACTCGAGTCGCGAACTTTCAACAGCAGACGCTGCAGGCGTTTTGTGAACTTCTTTCGGCCGCCGGAATCGAACACCCGGACGACCTAACTCCATGGCATATCCAGAGGCGTATCGATGTTTCGACGGTTCGTTCCTACGCGGATGTATACCGTTTTCTCGAAGAGGGTGAGCTGCTGAGTGGCCCCCCACCGCACTACGCTCAGTGGCTCGAAATGGCAAGTCCCGATCACTTTAGACCCAAAGACCTCAGCTTAGCTCAGTCGGGCTTTCGAGCTGGCGTCACCTCATGAATTCCCACTCAGAAGGAGCGACTCTTTGAAGGCTTCCGATCTCCTCGTCAAGTGCCTCGAGCAAGAGGGTGTTCGCTTTGTATTCGGCATCCCAGGGGAGGAGAATCTCGATCTTCTCGATTCGCTTCGCCAGAGTAAACAAATCAAACTGATCCTCACTCGCCATGAACAAGCCGCAGGGTTTATGGCAGCCACCTACGGGAGGCTGACCGGGCAGGCAGGGGTTTGTCTCGCCACCTTAGGACCGGGGGCCACTAACTTAGTGACCGCGGGTGCTTACGCAAACCTCGGGGCGATGCCGATGGTGATGATTACGGGTCAGAAACCGATCCTTAAGAGCAAACAAGCACGGTTTCAGATCATTGATGTTGTCGAGATGATGCGACCCATCACAAAGTTCTCTAAGCAGGTTGTCAGTGCGCGGACCGTGCCGGTGGTCGTTCGCGAAGCCTTTAATATTTCCGAAGCCGAGCGCCCCGGGGCCACGCACATCGAGCTGCCTGAAGACGTAGCCGCTCTCGAGACCGATACCGAGCCATTCCCGATTTCGCGAGCCCGGCGACCGAGCGCCGACGAAAAGGCGGTTCGTCAAGCGGTCGCAATGATAGAAGAGGCCAAGAGCCCCCTGGTGCTACTCGGGGCCGCCACGAATCGGAATCGGATCTCGAATTCGCTCCAGAAGTTCTTAGGAGCATCGCGGATACCCTTTTTTAATACGCAGATGGGTAAGGGGGTGGTCGACGAGCGCCAGGAGACTTTCCTCGGGACCGCGGCGCTCTCGGAGGAAGACTACTTACACTTTGCCGTACAGCGCTCTGACCTCATTATCAATGTCGGGCATGACGTGGTTGAGAAACCACCATTCTTTATGGAGCCGGGTGGGGCAAGGGTGATCCATATCAACAACTTCCCCGCGCAGGTCGACGAAGTTTACTTTCCCCAGCTCGAAGTGGTCGGAGATATCGCCAATACTCTAAACCAGATTACTTTCCGTCTCGACCCAAGCCCGAAATGGGATTTCTCCTATTTCGCAAGAGTCAAAGCGGTCGTGGAGAGTCACACGCACGAGTGTAGCGACGACGATCGGTTCCCCGTAATTCCCCAACGAATAGTTTCAGAGGTTCGAAAAGCGCTCCCCGAGGACGGGATTCTCACGCTCGATAATGGAATGTATAAGATCTGGTTTGCTCGAAACTACCGGGCTTATCTCCCCAATACGATTCTGCTCGATAACGCTTTGGCTTCTATGGGGGCGGGTCTTCCAAGTGCGATTGCCGCGAGCCTCGTTCACCCAGACCTTAAGGTGATCACAGTTTGCGGTGACGGCGGATTTATGATGAATTCGCAAGAGCTCGAAACTGCCGTGCGGTTGGGACTCAATCTTACCGTACTGATCCTCCTCGATAACGCCTACGGCATGATCAAATGGAAGCAGACTGCGGTTGGGTTTGAGGATTTCGGTCTCGACTACAACAACCCCGATTTCGTCGCCTATGCGAAGAGCTATGGGGCGCATGGTCACCGAGTGGAAAAGACGGAAGATCTCGGACCAACCCTAGAGCGTTGTGTCTCTACCCCCGGGGTCCACGTGGTCGAGCTACCGGTTGATTACTCGGAAAACACACGAGTTTTGATCGATGAACTCAAGCAGAAGGTCCCTGTCGCATAGTGACGAACTGTTTACGAATGGGTGGGAGATTGAGACCCAGTCCGATCGGTAGTGTCTTCGCTCTGTGCTATGAGAGCCGCTACGTACTGAACGGGATCGTTGAGTTCCTCGGCCTGCCTTAAAAGTGGGCCGAACTCACCCGCCATGGCGCACAATTCGGGCAGCGGGGGGCAGAGTACTACTTGGGTTCGGTAGTCAAAGTTTTGAGTAAAGAGCTCGAGAGCCTCCTCTAAGTGTCCAGTCGCGCTCAGTAGGTAGATCACGACCTCTAGAGGTAACTTGCCGGTCGCGCTACCGTCGGTGGC
>CAYZYD010000566.1:0-3045 GCA_964482505.1 uncultured Planctomycetia bacterium
GGCGCGCCCTCGACGAGCTCCTTGGCCTCCTTGAGGCCGAGCGAGGTGATTCCGCGAACCGCCGTGATCACCTGGATCTTCTTATCGCCAGCGGCGTTAAGCACGACGTCGAAGGAGGTTTTCTCCTCCTCCGCCTCGGCCGCACCCGCGCCACCCGCTCCGGGCATCATCATCGGCATCCCAGCCATGGGCGCTGCCGCCGTCACTCCGAACGCATCCTCGAGGGCGTCCTTGAGCTCGACGAGCTCGGTTACGGCGAGACCCTGGATTTGCTCCAGGAGCCCCTGAACTTTCTCAGACCAGACTTTTTTCTCTTCGGCAGTTTCAACTTCGGACATGCCTATTCTCCTTCACTCTGCTTATCGGCGATTGCCTGGAGTACAGCTGGCACGCCGCTCAAGATGTTACTCGTAATTCCAACCATGCTGGTGAGCGGACCAGCGACGGCCGACACGAGCATCTGTTTGATTTCTTCGACACTGGGTAAGTCGGTCAGCCCTTCGGCTTGATTGCCGCTAAGGGCCTCCCCTTGGAGCAAACCCCCTTTGAAGGGAACCTGCTTTTTGTTTTTCTTGCGCCAGTCCGCCAGGATCTTCGAGGTCGACACCGCGTCGACTCCGTAGACGATCGCGGTCGGTCCTTGAAAGCAACCCTCGTCGAACTCGCAGCCTCGTTTCGAGAAGACGTGGCGAGCGAGTGTATTCTTGACCACACTCACCGACGCCCCGGCGTCTCGGAGCGTCTTGCGGAAATCACCGTCCTCCTCGGCCGTCAGGCCGGGGCAACCTATGATGACCGCATCTTCGATCTCACCGAATCGCTTATCAAACTCGTCGACGATGAGTCTCTTCAGTAGCTTAGACATCGAGAAACTCCCTAACTCGCCGACACCGCCAGGCGAACGCCTGGCGACATGGTCGTTTTGAGGCTGATCGACCGAAGGAAAATGCCCTTCGAGGCCGAGGGCTTCAGCGACATGATGTGATCAAGAAACGCTCCGATGTTCTCCTGAAGCTTCTCCTGGGAAAAGCTCTTCTTGCCCATCGGGGCGTGAATGATGCCGTAGGCGTCGTTCCGAAACTCTATCTTACCCGCGACAAATTCAGAGACGGTCGAAGGGACTTCGGTGGTAACGGTTCCCGACTTTGGCGCGGGCATTTTGCCCTGCGGACCGAGAATCCGTCCCAGCTTTCCGACAAATCGCATCGTCGACGGGTGGGCAATTGCGACGTCAAAGTCGAGCCAACCCCCTTCGATCTTCTTTGCCAACTCCTCACCCCCCGCTTCGATCGCACCCGCTTCGAGCGCCTCCTTCTGAGTATCTCCCTCGCAGAAGGCGATGACTCGGACGCTCTTACCGATGCCGTGGGGCAGTGAGAAACTCCCTCGGATCGCTTGATTGCTCTGTTTGGCGTCGATGCCAGTTCGAATCGCGATCTCGACAGTCTCGTCAAACCGAGCGCCTTGCAGTCCCTTGAGGAACTCGACGCCCTGCTCAATTGTGACGGGGTCAGAGGTGGTACGACGCTCCAAGTCGGACTTGTAGCGTTTGCTTCGACGTGTCATTAGTCTTCCACCACTTTTACACCCATGCTACGCGCGGTACCTTCCACGGTCCGCATTGCCGCTTCGACGGAAGCGGCGTTTAGATCTTGTAGTTTCGTTTCGGCGATCTCTTTGACCTGCGCTTTAGAGATTTCGGCCACAGTCTCGTGGCCAGGCTCGTTGGCAGCTTTCTCAAGTCCCGCCGCTTTCTTTATCAATATTGCAGCCGGGGGCGACTTGATGATGAAGTCAAAAGATCGGTCCTGGTAAACGGTGATCTCGACCGGCAGAACCAGGCCTTGCTTATCGCCCGTCTCGGCGTTGAACCGCTGAACAAACTCCCCGATGTTAACTCCGTGCTGACCCAGTGCCGGTCCCACCGGCGGTGCGGGAGTCGCTTGCCCTCCGGGAATCTGGAGTTTGATCTTGCCTGTTGCCTGCTTCGCCATCGGTCTCTTGCCTTATTGTTCACTCTGCTGCTGAGCTGAGCCGCGGGTACTCCCCGGAACTCAGAGCTTTTCAACCTGCCAGTACTCGAGCTCGACTGGTGTCGCTCGCCCGAAGATTGTCACCATCACTCGGACCATCCCCTTTTGGGGATAGACCTCTTCGACCACTCCGTCGAAGTTCTCAAAGGGCCCCTCTTTGATCTTGACCATATCGTTCTTGATCAGGTCGATCTGGACCTGAGGCGCCTCTTCCTTCTCCTCCATCAGCGAAAGGATCTTCTGAATCTCAGCGTCGGCCATCGGTTCGGGTCGGTGCGGGGCCCCGAGGACGTCACCGATCCCCGAAGTGTCGCGGATCAGATACCAGAGGTCGTCGACGAGGGCCATGTGGACGAGCACGTACCCAGGAAAGAGCTTCTGCGAACGGACTCGCTTCTTCCCGTCCTTGATCTCGGTCACCTTTTGCTTCGGGACGGCGATCTGCTTGACGCAGTGATCCAGCTGGGCGAGCGCGATCTTCTTCTTGAGCGCATTCGAGGAGGTGTCCTCACGTCCGCTTTGCACTCGCAGCACGTACCAATGAAACTCGACCTCTTCGCCGTCGGCGCCGACGATCCCCGAACCATTCTCGGAGGAACCCAATTCTTCTCCGGCCGGAGCGGATTCCGACTTCGAGGCTGGCGTCGCTTCCGCTCCGAGGTTGGGACCCAAGCCCTCATCGACCTGTGAGCCCCCATCGGCCTGTGAACCCCCATCGGCCTGTGAGTTCTCTTCGCCAGCCTCGGTTTGAGCCGAATCGGCCTCGTGAGTTTCGGCCTCCTCGACGGACTCCTGAGAGTCGGGATTATCCGACTCTGGTCGGGCTGGAGACTCCGAGGAGAGGGTGTCGTCTTCTTTGGTGTTGTTACCGCTGTTGTTGCTCAACCGTCTACCCGTCTAGTTCCCGTAGATTGTTTGAAAGACCTGGGCGAATACGGCGTCTACCGCGAATATCCAGACCCCCAAGATCACGCAAGTAATCACGACAACCACGGAATTGCGCAGGACCTCT
>CAYZYD010000567.1:0-3044 GCA_964482505.1 uncultured Planctomycetia bacterium
TCTCGGGGTGATCGAGCCATGTCCGCAGCCCGACGAGTACGAGTTTGTCCGTGATCTCGATCCTGAAGAGATCGATCCCGAAGAGATCCAAGCCAAGCGTGAGCGCGATCTCAGGCGACTCTTCGATCTGGTTCAAATGGTCCAGTCGGACGACCTCCGAGAGTTTGTCCTCGACTACTTCGATCTCGATCGAACGGCGGGATCATGAGAGAGAGTTCGACGAGGCACCGACTCCACGAGATCATCTTCGAAGCCGACACTCGGTGGGGTAAGGCCTTCGATATCCTGCTTCTCGCAGCGATTATCCTCTCGGTCGCCTGCGTGATGCTCGAGAGTGTCGATTCGATCCGGGAGGATTGGGGCAGCGCCCTCTTGGTGGCGGAGTGGATTTTTACCGTACTCTTCACAATCGAGTACGCACTCCGTCTCTACGTGGTGCGAGCGACCTGGCGTTATGCCGTGAGTTTCTTCGGAATCGTCGATCTCGTCTCGATCGCTCCGACCTATTTGAGCGTCCTCCTGCCCGGGGCCCAATCCCTACTCGTGATCCGAATCCTGCGGCTACTGCGCATCTTCCGGGTTCTCAAGCTCACTCACTTTGTCTTTGAAGCGAAGGCGCTCTCGTCGGCGCTGAGCCGAACCAGGCGAAAGATCATCGTCTTCCTCGGCAGCGTGCTCACGATCGTGGTGATCATGGGAACGGTGATGTATCTCGTCGAAGCAAACGCCGGAAGCGGCTTTACGAGCATTCCGAGAAGTGTTTATTGGGCGGTGGTCACGCTGACCACGGTCGGCTATGGTGACATCGCGCCGACGACGCCGCTCGGTCAGTTCTTAGCCGGAACGCTGATGGTACTCGGGTACGCCATCATCGCGGTTCCGACGGGCATCGTGACCGCGGAACTCGCCACCCAGCCGCGCAGCGAGATCACAACTCAAGTCTGCCCGAACTGCGCGGGTGAAGGGCATGACCTCGACGCAGTATTCTGCAAGTACTGTGGACAACGGCTTTAGCCCAAATTGGAACTCTAGATGTCTTTCGACCGCAGCGCTCGTCGGGTCGATCGAGAGGTGAGATAAGCGGTGGACGCAGTGACCGACGACGTCGAGGAAGACTACTCCGCGAGGGACCTCGCGGAAGGACTTGCGAGTGGGGACGCTTCGATCCTCGAGTTACCCGCGAGTACACTTGCCGCTCCCGTGATTCGGCTCGGATCTGAGGACCGAAAATCGTTGCTCGAGCGCGTCGATCCCGAGACCGCGGCGCAACTGCTCGAGCATTGTCCGTTCGAGCAGTCGGTCGAGTCGCTCGGTGAGCTCGATCCCGAGGTTGCGTCGAAAATTCTCGAAGAGCTGCCTTCGGACTGGCAAGTCGACTTTATCACCGAGCTTTCGCCCGAGCTCTCCGAACCGATCCTCGAACAGTTGAGCCCCGAGATCACCGATCGGATTCGCTCGCTCAGTGTGTACGAGAGCGACACGGCGGGTGGACTGATGAGTACCGAGGTGCTCTCCTACCATCAGCGAACGCGGGTCTCGGAACTGATCGAAGATCTCCGGCAACACGCCGGGGAGTACCGCGATTACGAGGTCCAGTACATCTACGTTACGGGTAGCCGCCGTCAGCTCGCTGGCGTGATCCGACTCCGCGACCTTCTCCTCACGCATGGTGATCCCCGGCTCGACGAGCTCAACGTGATCGAGCCGATCGCCGTCCCGGTCACCAAGTCCCTCGAAGATCTCAAAGCGTTCTTCGACGACTACAGCTTCCTCGGCGTACCCGTCGTCGACGAGCGCAACCGACTCCTCGGGATTGTCCACCGACGGGCCGTCTCGGAAGCGCTGGCTGAGCAAAACGAGAGTGACTTTCTCAAAGCTCAGGGAATCGTTGGCGGAGAGGAGCTTCGTACCATGAAGCTCAGCCTCCGGTCGAAGCGGCGACTCTCGTGGCTCAGCGTCAATATTCTTCTCAATGTCGTCGCCGCGAGTGTGATCGCGCTCTTCCAAGACACGCTGGCCCAAGCGATCTCGCTCGCGGTCTTCCTACCGATCATCTCAGACATGAGTGGCTGCTCGGGGAATCAGGCGGTCGCGGTCAGCATGCGCGAGTTGACGCTCGGTCTCGTCAACGCACGCGATGTCGGCTGGGTGCTCGTGCGCGAAGTCGTGCTCGGCCTCGTCAATGGCCTCGTTCTCGGCGTGCTGATCGCCGGGGTTGCGTTCGTCTGGAAGGGGAACCCCTATCTCGGACTCGTCGTCGGACTCGCGATGCTCGCGAACACCGTGATCGCGGTCTCTCTGGGGGGAACCATCCCACTCGTCCTCAAACGACTCGGACGGGATCCCGCACTTGCTTCGGGCCCGATTTTGACCACCGTGACAGACCTCTGCGGCTTCCTTCTCGTTCTCGGCCTCGCGTCGGTCATGATCGAACGAATCGCCTGACCGTGGCCGACGAGACGCCTCAACCTAAACAGTCGAGCGATCCACAGGGTTTTGAGTGGAAGCCCGGTCGCGTCATTCCCTGGAGTGAGCTCGACTTTGTGCAGGTTACCGGGGGCGGACCCGGCGGGCAGCATGTCAATCGCACCGCGACCCGGGTCACGCTAGTCTGGACTCCGAGCGCGACCGAGGCGCTGAGCGACAACGAGCGCGAGCGAGTCATCAAATACCTGAGCGGACGGCTCAACCAGAAGGGTGAGTTGCGGATTCGGTCGGCCTCGGAACGACGGGCGAAGTCGAATCGCGATGAATGTCTCGACCGCCTCAAACTCCTCGTGAGTAAAGCGCTCGCCCCGCGCCGAGTACGCCGTAAGACTCGACCCACCCGCGCCAGTCGCGAGAAGCGCAAGCAGCAAAAACAGCAGCGCGCGAAGATCAAGAAGTCCCGCCAGAAGCCGACGCACGATTGAGGCGGAGCGCCCCGAAGAAATCGACTCGGCCACCGTCGATCTTCCTTCGCTCCGTGTCTGTCGCGCGGAATGAGTTTGCTAGAGGTCCGACCGGAAAGTGCAGTTGGCGAGGGTGGGGACCACGGCGCTCGA
>CAYZYD010000568.1:0-3042 GCA_964482505.1 uncultured Planctomycetia bacterium
AAAATTGTTCTGGGAGAAGAGAATTCGAGCTTGGTTGAGCGGGATCCGCTTCTTCTGATACGCCCACTTGCGGCAGAGCTTGACCGCGGTCTCACCCCCTTCGACGCCGGTATTCATCGGGAGGACTCGATCGTACCCGAAATACTCGGTGACATATTTTTCGTACATGCCGAGCACGTCGTTGTAGAACGCTCGCGAGGTCAGAGTCAGCGTCCCCGCTTGGTCGACCAATGCCTCGACGATTTTGGGGTGGCAGTGTCCCTGGTTGACCGCGGAATAAGCCGCCAAGCAGTCCAGGTATTCGTTTCCTTCGATATCCCAGACTTTGACACCCCGCCCTTTGGCGATGACGACCGGGATCGGATGGTAGTTGTGCGCGCCGTACTGATTCTCAAGTTCCATCGCCGTGGCGGAGTTCGTCGGCTTCTGCATGTGGTTCATGGGTTCTCCCTCGCTCGAACATCTCAAGAGCGCGCCCACGACCCGGAGTCGAACCGCCTCAGACGTTCTGAAGCAGGGCTGGCTCCGTTTCGATTCGCAGACGAGTTCTCGAGATCGGCATAGTCGGAATCGGCACGGCTCCCGCGCCCACAAATGACGCTTAGGATAACCACTGGCGCCGACGCCGACCTGCCTGAGCGTATTTGTTGCGCTGCCAAAACGGAACCCCTCGCCTCACCAAATCACACGAGTCCCCCGGACCCCGCGCAGCTACCTCCCCACCAAAGAACTCCGCTTTGCCGCAATCCGCTGGCTGACCAAGGAAGACGGACGGCCCCACCCGGAAGCAACCTACCCGGTCGTCTGACGCCGCCAGCAAGCTCCTTACGGCTTCGCAGTAGCGGTCTCGTTAACAATGCGGGCGATGGGCTCCCAAGGCAATGGGCTCGAAGTCTCGATTTCCGCATCGAAAGCAGTTTTCGGGCTAGGAAAGAAGGAGTTCGAGATCTTCGCGCGTGAGTTCCGAGAGGACTCCGGAGTCGGCGCGAACGATGGCGTCGGCGAGCGCTCGCTTCTGATTTTGGAGGTCGAGGATTTTCTCTTCGACTGTTCCGCGACAGATAAGTCGGTAGGCGAAGACGTGTCGAGTCTGACCGATACGGTGGGCGCGATCGATCGCTTGCGCTTCGACGGCGGGGTTCCACCAGGGATCGAGAATAAACACGTAGTCGGCGGCAGTCAGGTTGAGACCGAGTCCGCCGGCTTTGAGACTGATCACAAAGACAGGACAGTCGGGATCCGTCTGAAACCGCTCGACCCGCTGCTCGCGCGATCGAGTCTGCCCGTCCAAATATTCGTAAACGATCTCTTCCCGCTCGAGCTCCTTGCGCAAAATTGAGAGAAAGCTCGTGAACTGGGAGAAGACGAGCACTTTGTGACCCTCGTCGGCAATCTCGTGAAGCTGTGGGATGAGCGTATCGAGCTTGCAACTCGGCAGGCCCGATTTTTCTCGATCGACCAGCGCCGGGTGACAAGCGGCTTGACGCAGTCTGAGCAGTGCTTCGAGCACGTGCATGCGGTTCTTATCGAGGCCGTCAGCGTCGACCTTCTTGAGCAGAGTCGCGCGATAGTGGGTGAGCAGTTCTTGATAGAGTTTGCGTTGGGCGTCTTCCATCTCGCAGTAGAGCGTTAACTCGGTCTTCTCGGGGAGTTCGTTGGCGACCTGCTCTTTGGTGCGTCGCAACAAGAAAGGCCGCAACGCGTGGGCGAGGAAGTTTGTGGTCTCCTCCCCGAGTGCGGTCGTACTCGAGGCCTTCCCCAGGAGGCGGCGAAGCGCCGACGAACTTCCGAGCATCCCGGGATTGAGAAACTCAAAGATCGACCAGAGGTCGAGCAAACGGTTCTCGATTGGGGTTCCACTCAGCGCGAGTCGGTGTGAGCCCTTGAGCAACCGGGAGCTCTTTGCAGTCTGGCTCGAGGCGTTCTTGATCGACTGGGCTTCGTCGAGCACGAGGTATTGAAAGTCGACTTCAGTGAGTTTGGAGATATCTCGACGGAGGATCCCGTAGGTGGTCACGACGAGGTCGTAGTCGCCGAGCTTGCTCAAGTACTCGAGGCGTTGCGGCCCCGTGTAGTTGAGTGTCTTGAGCTTCGGCGAGAACTTCTCGCACTCCTTGAGCCAGTTGTAGACCACCGAGTTGGGGCAGACGACGAGACTCGGTCTCGAAAGTTGACCGTCGGTGGCGAGCCGATCGAGGTGGGCGAGAACCTGGACGGTCTTGCCGAGTCCCATATCGTCGGCGAGGCAGCCTCCGAGGCCGAAATCTTGGAGAAACCGAAACCAACCGAGGGCGGAGCGTTGATAGTCGCGCAGCTCTCCGTGAAAAGTTTCGGACTCTTCGAGCGGGGTGATACCGCTGAACCGCTGAAACTCTTCGCGGTACTCCGTGAAGGCGTCGTCGAAGCTGATCTCGGGTCGTTCAGAAAGCATCGCGTCGAGCATCCAGCCTTGGCTCCGCTGAAAGAGGACCGTATCCCCCTTGCGCTTTCCGAGCGATTGCAGAAGCCGGAGCCGGTGAACCCACTCTTCGGGCAAGAGCCCCGCGGTCCCGTCTTCGAGTGGTACAAAGCGCTCTCCTCGCTGGGCCGCCGAAATCACTTCGGCAAACGAGACGAGGTGATTGCCAAAGGCGATCTGCCCCTCGATCTCGAAATGCTTGGGCTTTGTCTTGAGTTTAAGCTCGAGTTCGCCCCCACCTTTAAAGGTGCGTTGCCGCGCTTCGACAATCCATCCATCCGCAAGCAGCTGTTCACAGACTCGGTGAAAGGAGACCGACGAGAGTCGGTAGTCGAACTGCGCTGAGGGCGGGTCGAGCGGATCGACGTCGAGAGCGCGCAATCGCGTGCGGGCGGCCGCTTCGAGGTCGAGCTGACGTTCGACAATCTCTTGGGAGTCGACACTCGCCATCGCTCGCCCTCCCGCGGAAGCGTGGACGCGCCGACCTTGATAGCTGAAAAGGATGCGGCAGGCGACTCCGTCCCCCCGGGCATTGTCGATATCAGAGGTACGGAGTTGGAGGACCTTTTCGGGGCGGACATTCT
>CAYZYD010000569.1:0-3009 GCA_964482505.1 uncultured Planctomycetia bacterium
ACGAACCTGCGGTAAGTCGGGGTGAAGCGCTTCCGGTTTTGCGCAGCGAAGAGGGGGTCCCCTAAAGCTCCCAACGTAGCCAATCCCAACAAACCGACTGTATGGGATTTCGACAACCGAGTTCGACCGCAACGGGTCAACCCTGCCTCGCGACCGCTTCGATTCCAAATGAGCTCGGGGCCGGGATACCTAAGAAGTGACATTTTCGGGCCTTGAGGGAGAGGGCGCCCGGGCGGTTCTGAGCGATTCGACTCTGGGGCCAGGAATGCTCTTTGCCACTCAGATTTTGTCTAGGAAGGCGAACTGACTCCGATGCACCAGATTTGGAACCTCAAGACGCAGCTCGCGACCGTATTTCTCGCGCTGTTGCTCGGATCGCTTCTCGTCCAGAACTGGGTGCATGAGCGGAGCAAGGATCGCCTTCTTCGGGACTTTCAATCTTCAGGGCAAGAGATCGCGGATCAGGTGACGGAGACGGTGTTGCGCGAAACCCAAATCTTCCAACCTCAAGTGACGATCCGGCCGCGACCCCACGGGTTGAGAACGCTGCGCCGTCCTCCGGGTCAAACCTCCGCGACGCTTGGGCAAGTCCAGATCGACATCAGCGAAATCAAGAAGGCGCAAGTTCGGCTGCTTCTCCACATGGCCTACAAGTTTCACGTCAAGCCCGAGACAAGCGTGCTTCCCAGCGATCTCACTTACCAGTCCGACTCCGTTCTGGCGGCCGAGCCCGAGGTGGCACCCGAAGCGCCGGAGCACTCGGACCTTCTCGGAAGCGCGACCTACCCCCAAGATTCGCCCGAGATGCGACTCGAAGTCCGGCGGGTCCGAAGCGAAGCGCTGGCGAGTTCCGAAGAGCTGACTCTCTCGGGTGACAGTCCCTCCAAGATCGACATCTCAAAACAACTCAACGAAATCCAACAGGTCTTTGACGAGTACCGGCGCGCCGACTTACTCGCTACGGTCGCGATCTTCGTCGTGGGAATCGCCGTAGCCCTCTACATGAGTTTTCGTCTGACGCGACCGGTCTACCACGTCGTTTCGGCCTTTGACCGCGTCTCGCGCGGTGACCTCTCCACTCGTGTCTCGGAGTCGGGAGCGGGCGAGTTTTCGGTGCTAAACCGGCAGTTCAATCGCATGGTCGAGAGCCTTGCGGAACACCAAGCGCTCGAGCGCGAACTCGCCAAGCGCGAACGGATCCAACATATGGGTGATCTCGCGGCCGGAGTCGCCCACGACGTGCGCAATCCGCTCAACGCGATCCACCTCAACGTCGGCCAGATACGCGATGAGTTCATGCCCGAAGATACCAGGGCGAAAGAGCGCTTCAGCCGATTCACGTCGGACATTCAGAGCGAAGTGACGCGCCTCAACCAGCTCGTAACCAACTTCCTTTCGCTCGCCCAGCCCTCGCAGGTCGAATCCGAGTGGGTGAGCCCCTGCGATCTGATCGAAGAGCTCGTACGACTTCTCAAAAAGGAAGCCGCGCGGAATGCGGTCCAACTCCGGACGAGCTTTGCCGACTCGCTGCCTCCTTTTTATTGCGACCGACAAGAGATCAAGAGCGCGTTCCTCAACGTTGCTATGAATGCGTTGCAAGCGATGGAGTCAGAGGGTGGCGTGCTTGAGATCACGGCCTCTCTCGACGGCAGCCCCGAGGAAGAGAAACTCGTGGTCGCCTTTAGAGACTCGGGACGGGGGATCAACAGAGACGATCTCGATCGCGTCTTCCTTCCCTACTTCACGACCCGACCGGGGGGGACGGGTCTTGGGCTCGCGATTGCCCGAAAGATCGCAGAGCGCCACGAAGGAGTCCTCGAGCTCGAGAGCGAACCGGGTGCGGGCACCACGGTTCGCTTCGCTTTTGCCCTCTCCGCGGAGCCCTGTGAGCTCGAGGGAGGTGCGGCATGACCCCGACGCTACCCGCGGTGCTCGTCGTCGACGACGAGCAGATTCAGCGCAGTATTATCTCGGAGATTCTGGCGAACCACGGCTACGAAGTGACGGTCGCAAGCGATGCGGACGAAGGCAAAGCGCGATTTGAATCTCGCGATGGAGGCGCCCCGTTCGGCATCGTGCTCACTGACCTCAAAATGCCCGCGGGCCAAGAGGGCCTCGATCTTCTCGCCGATGTCAAAAGGATGCGTCCCGAGACGGTCGTCATCTTGATGACCGCCTTCTCGACGGTTTCGGGGGCGGTCCGAGCGATGAAGCTCGGCGCCTTTGACTATCTCCCCAAGCCCTTCGATAAAGAGCAGCTTCTGCACGCGGTCGAGCAAGCGACCGAGACATACCATCTGCGCGAAGAGAATCGTCGGCTGCGCGAGGTCATTCGAGATCGCTCCGGAGTCCGCCGCATGATCGGTCAGAGCCCGAAGATGGTCGAGCTCTTCAATTTCATCGACCGCGTCACTTCGAGCAATGCCAACTGTCTGATCGTCGGGGAGAGCGGCACCGGCAAAGAGCTCGTCGCCCGCGCGCTCCACTACCACGGACCCCGGGCGGCCCAGCCCTTTATCGCGATCAACTGTGCGGCGATCCCCGAAACCCTGATCGAGAGCGAACTCTTCGGGCATGAGAAGGGCGTCTTCACCGGAGCTACCGGCGCGAAGACGGGGCGATTTGAAGAGGTCGGTGAAGGCACGATTTTTCTCGACGAGATCGGCAGCATGAAGATCGACATGCAAGCCAAGCTCTTGAGAGTGCTTCAAGAGCGCGAGTTTTCGAAGCTCGGCTCCTCGGCCTTGATTCCTTTTAACGGGCGAGTGGTCGCCGCGACCTCGCAGAACATCGAGAGCTCGATCAAGAGAAACGAGTTCCGTCAGGATCTCTACTTTCGACTCAACGTAGTCACGCTCAACGTTCCTGCCCTCAGAGAGCGCACCGAGGATTTGCCCGCGCTCACCGAGCACTTCGTCGCCAAAGCGGCTGAGCGACTCGGAGTCGATCCGCTTCCGCTCGCCCCCGAAACGCTCGAGCGCCTTCACCAGTACACCTGGCCCGGCAATG
>CAYZYD010000570.1:0-3007 GCA_964482505.1 uncultured Planctomycetia bacterium
CCAGGGAGGTCGAGGGCCGGCGATTCTTGCTCTAACTTTTCGAACAGGACACTAGAACTCAACTCCCTGTCGACGACGGAAAGTGGTCCCGATGCCGCCGACTCAGATCTTGATCGCGTTACTTCTCTCTTTCAGTCCACTCGCGAGCTTCGCCGCGGATCTTCACACCGATCGCAAGCGCGGGAGCAAGCTCCTCAGCCTACCCGACGGCAGTGACGTCTGGCACTTCGTTGTCTACGGCGACCGAACCGGTGGTCCCGCCGAGGGGAACAAGGTACTCGCGCAAGCGGTTCGCGAAACCAATCTCCTCAACCCCGATCTCGTGATGACCGTCGGGGACCTGATCCAAGGCTACAACACCACCCCCGACTGGCTCGAACAGATGCGCGAGTTCAAGCAAACCATGGGAGAACTCACCATGCCCTGGTTCCCAGTCGCTGGAAATCACGACGTCTATTGGCGCGGACCAAATCGTCCTGCTCAGGGTCATGAGCTCAACTACGAAACCCACTTTGGCCCCCTCTGGTACTGGTTTGAACACAAGGGCGCTGGCTTCATCGTTCTCTACACCGACGAAGGCGATCCTCAAGACGGAAGTAAAGGTTTTCGTCGGCAGCGACATGTGCAGATGTCAGAAGAGCAGATCGCCTGGATTTCCAAGACTCTGCAAGCGACTCAGCGTCTCGATCACGTCTTTGTCTTCCTGCACCATCCGCGCTGGCGTACGGGATACTACGGCGAGAACAACTGGAACCGAGTACACGAACTCTTCGTCAAAGCGGGTAATGTCCGCACCGTCTTTGCGGGACACGTCCACCGAATTCGCTACGACGGCAAGATCGATGGAATCGACTACTTGAGCCTCGGCACCACCGGCGGCGGTAAACCTGAGGACTTCCCACTCGCGGGATGGGTTCACCATTTCAATGTGGTGACTGTGCGCGGCGACGACATCCGGCATGCAACCCTACCAGTCGGGGCCGTGGTCGACCCGAAAGACCTCACCACCGAGCACCTCGCCGAAATGGATGCGCTGCTCAGGCTCGGATCTCCGCTCTCACTCACTACAGCGGTATATAAGAAAGATGGCGCTGCGGCGGGAAGCTACGAAGTCGAGCTCAAAAATCCCGCTTCGACCCCCGTCAAAACGACTCTGATGCTCGACAGCCACGCCACCGGTTGGCGCTTTTCTCCCGACCACCATCATCTCAAGCTCGAGCCCGGGGAACGGCTCAAGCTCGCGTTTGAATACCAAAAGGGGCCCGGTTTTGACGACTTCCGACTTCCCGAACTCGTCTATCAAGTCGACTACCTCGGGGAGACGGTTCGGGTGTCGCTGCCGGAACGACGCGCCCCGCTCGAAGTCAAGCTCGAGGAGCTCCCCGAAACGGTGTTCGAAGCTCGGCCCTACGCGGGCTCTCTCGATGGACGCGGCGCTTGCTACCGGGTTGCGAGCGACCAGGCCTCACCTCCGCAGGGCCCCTTCACCCTCGAAGGCTGGATCTATCCCAAAAATCTCAACGGGCGAAGTCCATTTCTCGCGAAGAGTGAGAACTCTGAGTATTACCTTTTCTGCACCGATGCCCTCCCGAGTTTTGGCGTGCACCTCGGGGGACGATACGTCGAAGCAAAATCCGCGGAGAGGATCCCGACCGACACCTGGACCCATCTCGCAGGTGAATACGACGGCACCAGAGTCCGCCTCTACGTCAACGGCCAACTGGCGGCCGAGACCGAGGGCTCGGGAGAGCGCCGCACTAATGGGCACCCCCTCTACCTCGGGGCCGACCCCAACCGTCGAGGCGACCCCGTGAATCCGCTCGAGGGTCGCATCGACGAGGTTCGTCTCTCCCGCGGGGCCCGCTATTCGGGTGAGAACTTCAAGCCCGCGCTTCACCTCGAAGCCGATGAGACCACCCTGCTTCTCTTCCGCCTCGACTACGACCTGGGCCCTTTCACTCCCGACTACTCCTCCCAGGCCGCCCACGCTCATCGAGTCGGCGACGCACGCGTGCAGCCGAGAACGGGGGCGGCACCCCGTTGAGAGTTGTCCTCGCGACGCTCGGGAGTCACGGCGATGTCCACCCATTCGTCGGAATCGGCACGCGATTACGCAAGCGAGGACATGACGTCGTCCTCATCACTGCCGAGTACTTTCGTGAGCTCGCGGAACGTTACGACCTGAGGTTTCAACCCGTCGGAAAGCCGGGGGCTTATGAGGAACTCGTCGCCGATGCGAGGCTCTGGCAGGGTGCCCGCGCCTTTCAAGTATTGGCCGATCTCCTCGACGAGGCGACCCTCTCCCAGCTCGACGCCCTCGAAGCCGAACTCGACGAGAGCCAACCGACGGTCGTGGTCGCTTCGACCTTAGCCTTGAGCGCGCGCATCTTGCGCGAGGCCCGGACTTTTCCGCTCGTCACGGCCCACCTCGCCCCGGCGGTGTTTCGCTCAGTCGTGCGCACCCCGCGTTACTGGGGTTTCGACCTTCCCGATTGGACCCCAAACCCCGTCGTCGACCTTCTCTGGCGAACCATCGACTGGGGTTTTATCGACCCACTACTCAGGAGAGCACTCCGGCAATCCTTTGAGCGCTACAACCTCCGTCCTCCACGGCGAATTTTTCACGACTGGCTCCACTCTCCCGACCGGGTTCTCGGCCTCTTTCCCGAGTGGTATCGACCCCCCGAGCGCGATTGGCCGCCGCAAACTCGACTGACCGGTTTTCCCCTCTTCGACGAGAAGCGGGATCACAACCTCGACCGAGGCCTCAAGTCGTGGCTCGATGCGGGTCCAGCCCCCATCGCGTTCACCGCCGGGTCCGCCCATCAGTTTGCGGGCCGCTTTTTCGCGGAGTCTCTATCGGCGGTGCGCGAGGCCGGCAAGCGGGCGCTCTTTCTTGCCCGCTTTCCCGAGCAGATCCCTCCCGACTTGCCCGATTCTGTCCGCCACGAGACTTTCGTTCCCATCAGACTCGTCTAACCTCGCAGCGAATCGCTGGTTCATCACC
>CAYZYD010000571.1:0-2988 GCA_964482505.1 uncultured Planctomycetia bacterium
CGAAGAGGTCACAGGGCGGATCTCGACCGAGGCGACGCTCGACAAGATCTTCGCGGAATTTTGCCTCGGCAAGTGATCAAGCCGGAAAAAGCCGCTCTGAGGTGACGTCGCGTGGGCGATCGAGTATTTTGACACTCGCGGAAAAATGGATGCACTCAGCCTTGAGAAAGGGCTTCACTTGAAGTGTCCTTTTTGTGGAGATATCGACGATCGAGTGGTCGACTCCAGATCGAGCTCTGACGGCGCCGCGATCCGTCGTCGTCGCGAGTGCCAGCATTGCAAACGGCGTTACACGACCTATGAGCGCATCGAGGAGACGCCGCGGCTCGTTATCAAAAAGGACCGCCGTCGGGAGCCCTTCTCGCGGCAAAAGGTCTTACAGGGCTTGCTCCGCGCATGTGAGAAGCGCCCCGTTCCGCTCTCTCGCCTCGAAGAGCTCGTCGACCACGTCGAGCAACATATCAACGAAAGTTTCGAACAAGAGGTCGAGTCGCATGCGGTCGGTCAGTTGGTGACCGAACAGCTCAAACAGATCGACCAAGTCGCCTTTGTCCGGTTCGCGTCGGTCTATCAGGAATTCTCGGATGTGACCGAATTCTTGCGAGAGCTCAAACCGCTGCTCAGTGAAGAGGAGTCTCGATTGAGCTCGGCTCCGAAAAAGCCCGACCCGCCGCTGACCGCTGACATGAGCGGAGAGACGAGTCCCGAGTGAAGCGGTTACCGTTTCGCGTTTGTGACCGGCGCGGGAGCGAATGGCGGCTGGAGCCCGGACAGATCGCGGGGAGCCTGGCCCTCGCCATGACGGCGGAGGATCTTGAGAATCCCGACCTTCCCCGCCAGCTCGAGCTCGCCTCGATTCGCTGCGTCGAGCGATCTCTGAACTCTCCTGAGGAGCTCGTCGATCTAGATCGTCTCTTTGAGGCAATTCTTCAGGGCACTAAAGAGACGGGCTACCCGACGATTGCAGAGCGCTTTCTCAAGCGACGAAATTTCATCGCCGAACGACTCAGCGCCCCAGCGGGTCTGACGGCTCTGGTCGACAACCCGCAGCCTTACCGAGTGACGAGTCGAGCCGGCGAGCCGCCGTCGGGTTGGGAGCGTGAACAGCTCGTCGAGCTGCTGCGCCGAGAAGTGCGGATTGAGCGCAGTGAGGCCGAGGAGATCGCAGTGGCGGTCGAGGCGCGCGTCGATCGTCTTGAGCGCGAGTCGATCCCCGCGGCACTGCTCCGAACCCTGGTTGCGATCGAACTCTTCGAGCGGGGTTTTTTCACAGCCCTTGAAGCCTCCTCGCAACTGTCGATCTCCCGATTTGATCTCGAGGAAGCACTCTTTGCGGGTGGGGGTGCGGATCACCAGGTCGACTCCCGCGATCCCGAACGGCTTCGCCAGAGTCTCGGTCGGATACTGCTCAGGCAGTACGCTTACGACTCGGTCTATTCCTCGGAGTTGCGCCGAGACCACGAGCGCGGCGTTATCGATCTTCACGCTACCGACGATCCGTTCGCTCACTTGCGGATCGGTTTCGACGCGAGCCACCTCGCCAATTCGGGCGAGGCTTCGGTACATTCGGTCTTTCGAGATCTCTCAGGGCGAGTTCTCGAGCTTTCGAAGTGGGTCTCGGGCGAGCTCGAGATTCATCACCTAGCCGAAGCGGTCGCACGGCTCCCGCGGACTGAGTTTGATTTTGCCTCGCGGCTCGCGCGCGATTGGATCGAGTCGCTCAGGCGTCTCGTCGCGATCGAGTCGATTCGAGGTCGCCCGCTGCGCCTTGTGCAGCGAATCCCTTTCGTCGCGCGACCGGGGAGCGTCACTGCCCCTGAGAGTCGCTACCAGCAGTCGGAATTGAGTCTCTTCGGGTCGAACACGGGGCGCGAAGAGTGGGCGCTTCCGCTGATCGAGGGATTCCGTCAGTTGCTGCTTTCTGAAGAGGGACGGGCGCTCGCAACGCGTTTAAGCTACTGCTTTGAAGTCGGGCCCGAGACCTTTGAGCGGCGCCATTTCCGCGAAGCTCTGCTCAATATCCTCCTGCTGTTGCCTCGCCCGACACGCGTCACTTTTCAGCTCCAGGGCAGAGTTCCGGCTGCGGGAGCCGACGTCGCGGGCAAGGTGACGGCTAACTTGCCGCGTCTAGCGAGGTCGGTACGCAGTTCGTTACCCCTCGAGGAGGCTCAGACACTCTGGCACTCGCTGCGAACAGAGCTCCGTCGTGTCGTCGGTCGCTGCCTTGAAGCCATTCGGGCGAGAGCTGAGTTCTTGGAGAGGATCAAGGCGAATCCGCACGGTCCGCTGGCTGGATTGTCTCGGCTCGCCTCGGCGGGTGCGCCTGGTTTCCATCCTAACGAGCCGGGCTCGGCGCCTTCATATGCCTTCGGACTCTTCGGACTCAATGAGGCGGTGCAGATCCTCTGGGGCAAGTCTCTACACGAGTCTCCGGAAGCTCGAAACCAGGGCTATGAGTTGCTCAAGCTCTGTCACGAATTGCTCGCCCAAGAGCGTCGCGATACGGATCCAGCGGTGTGGTTCGAAGAGACGTCAGAGCGCGAGGTCATCCGCCGCTTGGAAGAGATCGATCGCTGCGACCACGATCTTGATGCTTTACCAGTAAAACGAACGAATCCGAGCTTTGAGTACACCCCCGGTTGTCGGCCCGCGTTTGAGGCGCCGATCGATCCTCTGAGTCGTTGGCGCTTGGTCGAGCCTTATCGGGAATGGGTTCGCTTTGACGATCAACTCGAAGAGTCGACAACTCTCTACCCCGAAGGCCCCGAAGTTCTGATTGCATTTCTAGAAGAGATCTGCGATCAACTACCCTACGCCGTTATACGTCCCGCCCGTTGAGAAGAGTGCTTTCGAGTTGAGTTTGGGGATCGTTGGGTCCCAGACTAACGCCGGCCTTAACGATACAACTATTGAGCTGGCTGCAACACAGCCGATCAGCGCATCCTAATGATCAACACGCCGTCAAGCCGCCTGCGCGTTACCTTGCAT
>CAYZYD010000572.1:0-2979 GCA_964482505.1 uncultured Planctomycetia bacterium
GAATGCCGAATGGCTCGCCGAGTTCTCACTCGAACTTTCCGAACAGGACACTAGTCAGGGTAGCTCAACTTTGCTTGACGCTATTCAAGACTACGGAATTGCCCAGCCGCTTTAATAGAGCTCTTGGTGGACTTGATCCCACGCGAGTCGCCACGAGCCGAGCGGTCGACGTGGATTGGTGCCGTGGTGATCCGACCCCCCCGTTGTAAAGAGCCCGAGCGCGTGAGCTCGCTCCTCGATATCTCGGGAGTGGCTCCGCCGCCGAGTTGGGCCAAACGCTTCGACGCCCCGCAGGCCGACTTCGGAGAGCCGTTTGAGATGGTCCCTCAAATGGTCGAGTCGTGGGTGCGCCCAGACCGATAGTCCCCCCTCCGATTGGATGACTTCGATCGCTTCTTCCACGCGACACTGAGGTCGCTCAAACGTATCCCCGCGTAGGAATCGATCGAAGATCGTGTGGAACGAGCGCCCCACGCCATTTTGCTGAAGGATCCGGCAGACGTGAGATCGACAGGGAACCCCGCGACACGCTTCCTCGAGTTGCTCCCAGCGGAACGGAATCCCGCGCTCCCGGAGCTTAGTAATCCCTGCGCGAATCCTGCGACTTCGGTCTTCGGCGAGGCTCGCCGCATAGTCGCGAAAGCTCGGAGTAAAGCCGTTCGGAAAGTAGCCAAGCAGGTGAAGATCCCCCCGCGGTTCGAGTTGCGCCGAAATTTCAATTCCGGGAAGCACTCGGGGCATTTCGAGAGAAGGCTCGCGCTCGGGGGTTAAATATTCGGGATCGACTTGGTCGTACGCCTCGATCGTGTCGTGATCACAGATCGAAATCAACCCGAGGAGTTCCGTCGCTCGGTCGATCAACGCATGGGGCGAATCGTGACCGTCGGAATAATGGCTGTGGATATGGAGGTCGGCTCCTAGGGGAATACGACGGATCACGACGCGGGTAACGCTTTCACCCGGTCGGTCGCTTGAGCGAGCCGCTTGAGGGACCGATCTCGGCCGAGGAGGTGTAGCACCTCCCCTACCGACGGAGTCTCCCGACGGCCCGTTAGGGCGATCCGCACCGGCATGAAGAGCTGGGGCTTTTTAACTCCGAGAGCCTTGATAGCCGACTCGAGACAGTCGTCGAGCGCCGTCACTTCCCACTCCTGAAGCTCTTGAAGCTGAGCGCTGACAGCTTGGAGCACCTCGGCCGTACTCTCTTTGGTCGCCTTCTTGACGACCAGTTGGTCGGCTTCGTAGGGATCGGTCTCACCGAAGAACCAGCGCGTCATCGGCTCGAAGTCCGAGAGTCGGTGGAGACGCTCCTTGATCACGGGGAAAATGCGAGCGACCTCTGCGTCAGCGTATCCTTTGGGGACAAATCCCTCCGACTCGAGCCGTTCGAGCAGATCCTTGCCGTCGAGATCGCGCAGATAAACGCCGTTGAGCCAGTTGAGCTTTTCGAGGTCGAAGACGGGTCCCCCGAGAATGATGTCGTCGAGCTGAAAGTGCTCGCGAAAGTAGTCGTGGCTGAATCGATCTTCGCCGTTGGGTGCCGTCCAACCGAGGTTGGCGAGGAAATTTCGCAACGCCTCGGGCAGGTAGCCCTGCTCGCGGTAGTAGTTGAGTGAGACGGGGTTCTTGCGCTTTGAGATCTTCGACTTGTCAGCATTTCGCAACAGAGGCACATGGTAGAACTGCGGCAGAGGTTCTCCGAGCGCTTCGTAGATCAAGACGTGTTTGGGGGTGGAGGTAATCCACTCTTCGGCTCGGATAACGTGAGTGATGCCCATCTTCGAGTCATCGACACAGTTGGCGAGGTGATAGGTCGGAAAGCCGTCCGACTTGAGCAGTACCTGATCATCGATTTCGGCGTGATTGATTGTGATTTGACCGCGCAGCTCGTCGCGAAATTGGGTCTCCTGTCGATCCATTGGGACCTTGAGCCGGATGACGTGCGGCTTTCCCGCTTCGAGATTTGCGGCAACTTGATCGGCCGAAAGTTCTCGACTTGACCGGTCAAAGCCGTGCTCGCCGGCCGCGCGTTTTGCTTCGCGAATCTCGGCGAGCTCCTCCGCGGTTTTGAAGCAGTAATAAGCCGCGCCCTTGTTCACGAGGGCTTGGGCGGCTTCGCGATAGAGAGCGGTCCTCTCCGACTGTCGATAAGGGGCGTGGGGTCCCCCGATATCGGGGCCTTCGTCCCAACGGAGACCGAGCCACTGGAGCGCCGAAAATATCTGGGCTTCCGAGTCCGACTGGTAGCGGGTTCGATCGGTATCGTCGATTCGAAGCAGAAACGTGCCGCCGGTTTGGTCGGCAAAAACTCGATTGAACTGAGCCACGTAGGCTGTACCGACGTGGGGATCCCCAGTGGGGCTCGGGGCGATGCGCACTCGCGGGGTCATGGCTGCTGGGTTGTTTCATCTAAAGCATGGTTGAGAATCGGCTCGAAGGAGTTTACTGGCGGACCTCATTGTGCCGAGCGACCCATTTGCCGAAATGGTCCATTTCGAGATTGAGCAAGTCTCCGGGCTGACGCCTCGAGAAGTTGGTCGTGCTCAATGTATGCGGTATCAGGGCGACCGTGAACCAATCGAGCTCGGATTCGACCACGGTCAAGCTGACGCCGTCGATCGCGATCGATCCCTTGACCAGCGTGACGGGTCGGCGAGGCTCGTGGTCGATTCTCCAGATCACGCTGTCACCCTCGGGTTCGACGGCCGCGAGAGTTCCCACGCTGTCGATGTGTCCAGTGACGTAGTGTCCGCCAAAGCGATCTCCGAGTCGGAGGGAGCGTTCCAGGTTGACGAGATCTCCGGGCTCGAGAGCGCCGAGATTAGTGCGTCGCAAACTCTCAGGGATCACCTCAAAGGCGAGTTCGGGCTCGGACTGGACCACGGTAAGGCAGGCGCCGTTAATCGCGATGCTCTCCCCCACTGCGACGTCGCCCCAATCTTCCCCGTCGGGTCTTGCCACGGACAAGGGAGACTTCGC
>CAYZYD010000573.1:0-2979 GCA_964482505.1 uncultured Planctomycetia bacterium
GTCGGGAGCGTCGTCCGCACTCAGCGCCACTTCCGATAATGCGAAAAACGCGGAAATGATAGCGAGAAAAAATGCGGGGGGTGAGTTCACACGAGAGCGTTCTGACCGGTGGGGTCTGAAGTTCCGAGTTAACTGAGAGACGATCTGGGAGATCGGCATCTTGCCCATTCTATTTCATTGAAGCGGTACGGCTTAAGGTCTTCGGAGGTAAAGCTGAGAGTCCGTGCGAGACGTCGGTCTGGTAAAGTGTCGGTCCGGTGCGGTGTCGGTTCGGTACAGTAACTGCCCGATATGGTAGCAGCTCGGTATGGTAGCTGCCCGGTATGGTAACGGCCCGGTATGATTACGCTGGCTCCGAGACCCCACTGCGCCTACCTCAGCCAACTTATCCTAACGTCCGCGACCCGAGGCGACAATTCGCGCTCAATAAATCACCGACGGCCTTAGCATCTTAAACTTAAGTGGCAGGCGGTGGCGGCCCCCACGCTACCGCGGGTATCGGCCGATCTCACTAGTAAGTTCCTATTCACGGTCTAAACAGCCCGTTGAAAAACTGCTTTCGATGCGGAGGTCGAGATTTCGAGCCCAGTGCCCCCGGCGAATCGAAGGAGTGTTGGTCATACGTCGAGGTTCGCCGGAGGCGCTGCGCGAAGGAAGCTCGGCCTCCCGCGCGGAATGAGTTTTCGGGCGGGCTGCTAAGGGGAGTGATGAGTCTGCAAGGGACGAGCAGGACCGTGGGGCTACCAGAGCTGTTTAGTATTCTGGTTAACCATAAGCTGACGGGTTACCTGGTCATCGCCTCGAAAGAGGCGGAGCGTTGTCTCGGACTTCACAAGGGCGAAGTCGTCTTCAGTATCCTCAACGATCCCGGCGAGTCTCTCGGCGAGATCATGAAGCGCGAACTCGGGGCCGACGAACTCGCCCTCAGCGAGCTCTTTACGATGACGTCGGAACGAGAATTCATCGGCGAAGAGCTCGTCTCGCGTGGCATGGTCTCCGAATCCAACCTCAAGGAGGTGCTCTCGCGTCAGATTCGGCGAAGCTTGCGCGAGATCGTCCGCTGGCCCGAATGGTGTTTTCTCTTCCACCCCGTCGATGAATCCCAGGCGGTCTTCCCCACGCTGCGGGTGCAGACCCAATCTTTGGTGCTCGATCTCGCCCGTGAGCTCGACGAATGGAACTCGGTCGGGGAGATTCTCTTCGATCTCGACGCGATCCCAGTCCGGACCACGGGTTCTTTAATGATGCGCAAGATCGGTGACTGGCCCAAAGAGCTGCCGCCTCCGGGCAAGATCCTCGCGACCATCGAAGGTCGGAAGTCGATCCGCCGAATTCTCGAAGAGTCACCCTATCCGATCTGTCAATTGGCCCAAGCCCTCGCCCAGCTAATAGAGGGCAAGATGATCGAATTGACGCCGGGAACGATCTGCGCCGAGCCATCCTTTGCGCTGTTGAGCCCCTACTTGCCTGAGAATATGGAGCCGGCTCTCGAGCTCGACGGGTCGACGCGCGATAGCGTCGAGGATCTGCGTTGGCTCTTTCTTTCCGACCCGCTGCTCGCCGCGCGCGCGCTCAAGTTGGCCGGGCTCTACCAGAGTTCCGAGTCGAGCGAGTGCGATATGGATCAAATCCTGACTCGCCTCGGTCCCACTTCGACCGAGACCTTGATCTTGGCCGAGAACGCGCGGCGGCTCTTCTTCGGAAAATCCGCTCAGAGTTGGCGACCCATTTTTCAGCAGTGGTCGAAGGTGGGACGACTCGCCGAGTTGATCGCGCTCAACTGTGGACAGGTCGACCCTCAGACGGCCCGGCTCGCGGGGATCTTGCACGATATCGGCCGGCTTGCGCTCGCGGGGATTTCAGCGAGCCGGTACGAAGCGCTGCTCGAGCTCCCCGCCCAGTCGAACGAACTCCTCGAGGAGGAGCGTCAGGTGTTCGGCCGAGACCACTGTCGGGTCGGGTCTCAGGTCGCCGAAGCGTGGGGCTTTCCGAGCTCGATTCGTTCGGTCGTCCGCGATCACCACTCGCCGCTCGAGCACCCGGGAAATCCGCTGCTCGGGACGGTTCGAGCCGCGATCGTGGGAATGCAGGGTCCGAGAAATGGCATCAAGTTATCGAAGGTGATGAGGAAAGTGCTCAAGAACCTCGGCCTGACCCAGTCCGAGTTGATCGAGCTCAGAGCTCAAGTCGAAGAGGTCGGCAGCCGCGAAGAAATCTCAGCTTACACCGCTTGAGACTCCGTCGCGGAGGACAACTCCTTCAACCCATCCTAAACTTTAAAGAAGACTATCTGCAGCCCCCGGCGATCCGGGTCTCTCAATGAATCCAAAGAGGAGGATATTCCTTGGCGGTCAAGCTTACTGAAAAGGCCGAGAAGGTTCTCCAGTCGGCCAACTCCGAAGCCAAACGACTCAACCACGGCTACGTCGGTACGGAACACATCCTTTGGGCCCTCCTCGACCAGCGAGATTCGGTGGCGGTGCAGTCGCTCATGCGCTGCGAGGTTGCGCCGGAACAGCTCGTTAACAAGGTCAATGACAGTCTCGCTTCGATCCCGCAGAAGAGCGGGGGAGCCTCGCTTCCGTTCACGCCGCACGCCAAACGGTCGATTGAGCTCGCCGGCGATCAGGCGGTTCGAATGGGACAATTCTATATCGGGACCGAGCATCTCTTGATGGGTCTCCTGCGGGAGGAAGAAGGGGAAGCTTCGCGGATCCTGAACGAGAATGACGTCGACAAGGATCGCATCCAGAGAGTGATTCAGCAGATGCTTGGCGCGAGCCCCGAGCCGGAGCCGAAGAAGAACACGGGCGTGATTCAGAAGCAGAGTGAACCGACCCCAACCCTGGACGCTAACGGGGTCGATCTCACCGCGGTTGCGCTGCAGAACAAGCTCGACCCGGTCATCGGACGGGACAAGGAGATCCTGCGACTCATTCAGATTCTCTCCCGTAAGACCAAGAACAACCCTGTCGTGCG
>CAYZYD010000574.1:0-2961 GCA_964482505.1 uncultured Planctomycetia bacterium
AGGGGGACGACGCCCACCGTCGGGTTGGCTTCGGCCCAATCGGCGATCTGCCGGTTGAAAATCTCGAGCACGGCCGGCTCGGGGATCCAGCGATCGGGAAGCATCACCGCCGCCGCACCTCGAAAATCGGGGATATCGCCGACGATTACTCGCCCCTTAAATTGACTCACCTCGTCCAGGATCCACGCAAGATAAGCTTGCCGCTCATCGAGCGGCTTTCTTTTGCTTCCGTAGGCAAACCAGAAGAGCAGATCGACCGCGTAAAGAATCTCCGCGCCCGAGCGGTCTGCCTCTGCCAGTTGTCGCTGAGCGAAACTTCGGGGGCTCAGCCAGAACCGGGGAGTCGGAACATTCGCCACAATCTGCCAGTGTGGAGCGAGCTCACTCAAGATCTTGGCCGTCGGTACGGCGGTTCCGAATCCCGCGCTGACGCTCGCCCCCACCACGGCCACTTTGACGGGCTTATCGACGGTCCCCTGGGGAAGCAACGCCTGCTCAGAGCGCGCTTTGCACCCAGGTAGAATGAGCAGCATCGAGGAGAGAATGGCCCAATAAAGCGACTGGCCCAGAACTCGCCGGAAATTCGAGCCACTGAACTCGAGTGGCCTCCACGGGCGGAACTTCGCCGTGAATCTCGCCGAGAGTTTCGCTGAGAAGTTCACTGTGGCCCCCATTCTTGACCGATTCCCGGATAGTCCCGCTTCAGTTGTTGGACACTGTACCGAACAAACCGACTCGCGCGAGTGGGATCGACGACGATTTCACCCGGAGCGAGTGTACAGGCGAATTGCTGCCAACCCTCGTCGATCCAGATGACGAGTCGCCCCTGCTCGAGGTCGAACACCTCGTCGCCGAGCCGAAGCGTCTCCCGAATCGTCGCATCATTGAGCGCAGACTCGAATTGAAACTCTCGCTCAGAGCCGGCCGCCGTCATCGTCAGCGAGTCGGATCGGGACTCCACCCCAAAGTCGGGAGAGAAGAGCCGACTCGGGCGGGGCGGAACAATCACCACGAAGGCGAGTTCATGACTTGCGCCGGCTGGTTGTCGGTGAGCAAACACGAACTCGCCTCGTTGGGCCGAATAATAAGCGTAGGGTGTTGAATACTCGATATCTCCCATTCGGTAGGTGGCGCCCCCTCGCTCTCGAGATCGGTCACCTCTACCGCAGTGAGTCTGAGTCAAGAGCGACGCGAGTGCAAACAGACAAGCGATCACTCGGATTCGAGAGGGACGAGCGCTCAACGTTCTACCTTTCTCACCGGACAGAGTTGGTTGGGTTGACACAACCCCACCCCGAGTCGCCAAAACCCGCCCCAATCGTGGAGCGATTGACTTCTCCTCGCCTGAGCGACACTTTAGCGCAAGAAAGGCGAGGCGACATGGAATTCATTCTCGCAGGGCAACGTGTCGGTCGCGACTCCAAGGCGCTGGTAATCGCGGAGGCGGGAGTCAACCACAATGGTGACCCCGACCTCGCCCACCAACTGATCGAGGCGGCTCATACGGCGGGGGCTCACGCGATCAAATTTCAGACCTTTACGGTGGAAGAACTCGTCGCGACCGAAGCCGAACTCGCCTCCTACCAGCGACGCAATGTAAAAGAAGTCGCGAACCAAGCCGAGCTTCTCAAACCCCTCGAACTCAGCGAACCCATCTTTCGAGAACTCGCACAGAATGCCCGAGAACGGGGTCTCGAGTTTCTCTCGTCACCCCACACCGTCGGAGCAATCGAATTGCTCGATTCGCTCGTTGCGAGCTTCAAGATCGGTTCGGCTGATCTGACCAACCCGCTCTTGATTCGAGCTGCAGTTCAGACTGGTAAGCCGATCATTCTTTCGAGCGGGATGGCGACCCTCGCAGAAATCGAAACGGCCCTGAGCTGGACTCGAGACACTCCCACCGCACTCCTCCACTGCACCTCCAACTACCCCTGCCCGCCGCCTGAGGTAAACCTGAGAGTGCTTTCGGATTATCTTGAGCGGTTCGATTGCCCGATCGGCTACTCAGATCACACCGAGGGACTGGCGGCCTCGCTCTACGCCGTGGCGCGGGGTGCAACCCTGATCGAAAAACACTTCACGATCGACCGGTGCCTCCCGGGCCCCGATCATGCCGCGAGCTTGGAGCCTAAGGAGCTGAAGGAGCTCATTGAGAGGCTTGAAGAGCTCGAGACTTTGCTCGGAGACCGAGAGAAACGTCCTCAATCTTCTGAGCTCGAGATTCGTCCACAGGTTCGAAAAGCGCTCGCTTACCGAGAGCCGCTCGCGGCGGGTCAACGATTAGAACCGAGCCAGCTCCTGTCGCTTCGTCCCGAGTCGGCTGGAGTTCCGACGAGCCGAGTGGACGAGTTTGTCGGTCGGGTGCTTCGACGCGACGTCGCTGCGCGCGCCTGGCTCTCGCCCGATGATTTCACCTAACCCGCATTATTCACGAACCGGTCACTTTAGTTTGGGCCCAAGACGGGAATTTTTGCTTGGGCTGGTAGCCGCTCCCCCGGAGTATCGGGTATGGTTCTAAGCCATACTTTTTGCCCCTGCTCCGGCCGAGCTCGTTCTTCGACTGAGCACTGCGATCAACCTCATTTCCCCAACCCGAGTCTGCTCTCATGCCTCTTGATCGTTTCGACCGAGATATCAACTACCTGCGAATCTCTGTAATCGATGCTTGCAATCTGCGTTGCCAGTACTGCATGCCGCTCGAGGGCTATCAATTCCTGCCGCCCGAGAAGCTGCTGACTCCGGATGAGATCGGTAGGGTGGTCGAAGCGGCGGTCGAGGTAGGGTTCCGCAAATTTCGACTGACGGGGGGTGAGCCGACACTGCGGCGAGACATCGTCGAGATTACCCGCCGAGTCGCGGCGGTTGAGGGCGCCGACGATCTCGCCATGACTACCAACGGTATCCTACTTCCGCGACTCGCCTCAGACCTCAAGGAAGCAGGATTGGGACGCGTTAACCTAC
>CAYZYD010000575.1:0-2960 GCA_964482505.1 uncultured Planctomycetia bacterium
CGAAGGCAGCCTCGCCAGGTCCCGAGAGCCAAATCCCAAACCCACGAGTAGTCTCTCTCAGTGTCGAACATCACCAGATACTCACGCCGCTCTTCGATCCCGAAATCGCGAAGGCTGAATATGAGGCGCGCCAGAATGTTATTGCCCAGCTCTTCGAAAGTGGCCGGATTACATTTGAGAGCGGGTCCGACGCACGAGTAGTGGCGAGCTGGATTCTCGTGGCCGAACTCGTCCAATCGTGGCGAGATCAAACTCCCGCACTCACCGAAGTCGAACTTGCGAGTGGACGAAAGTTCTTAGCGACCTCGGTTGAGCGAGCCGAAGATAAGATTCGTATCGGGTTGCGGGCGGGATCGCTCCTCGAACTGGACGCCGAAGCGGTCGTCGCGACGACTCCACTCGACGACCGAGCTCGAGAGCGAACACTGAGACCCGAGATTGAGTCGAGACGTGAACGACTGACCGCCCTCGGGCCTCCGGGTTACTACGCACTCCTCGAGGAGTATTGGAAGCTCGGCGACAGAAACCGGTTTGAATCGACCTTTGACGGTTGGCTCGCCGCGAGGGGACCGGTCCTCTTCTTTCGGGGGAACCGAAGCGAAGCCCTCGAGTGGGCGGTTCGATTCTTCTGTCCCGAACACGATCCCCACCTCACGGCGTTGACTCAAGAGCCAACAGCGCTCCCTCAGACGAGAGGCGCACCAGCACTTCAGCGACTCGCCGATTGGCTCAAGCCGAGCCGCCGAGAGCTCCGAGCCCTCACGACCGAACGTCGCAAAGAGCTCGTGGCCGAGTCACGACAGTGGCAGGTCTGGCTCGAAACCCAACCTCTCCACCCCGATAAGCGCACAAGCTGGATCAAAGAACTCTCGCTCTTCCAACTCGATGCTCTGAAGACTTCCGGATTCTAAGCGAGTGCGATAGAAAGGTCGGCGCGATGAACCGGTCGCAACTCGTCAAGGTCGCGCGACGAATCGCCGCCAAAGGTTGGGTCGCTGCGACTGACGGTAACCTCAGTATTCGCGTCAACCCCGACCATATGCTGGTGACGAGATCCGGTGTCGCATTGGCTGACCTGACCGAAGACGATTTGGTTACGATCGACGGGGAGGGCCGGGTTGTCGAGAGCCGAATTGGGGACTCACGACCGAGCTCCGAGTTTAGAATGCACCGGTCGATCTATGCGACTCGCCCTGACGCGCACGCTGTCGTGCACGCCCATCCCCCCTATGCGATTGCTCTCTCGATTGTCGGGCGTCACCTCGATATCCCCGTGGTCCCCGAAGTCATCGTGCAGCTCCACGATATCCCGACTCTGCCTTATACGACCCCAACCACTGAGGAGACCGCTGCGGCGGTCGCGAACTGGATCGGACGTCGGGACGCCCTCGTACTCGCCTACCACGGGGTCGTCACCACGGGCCACACGCTCGAATCGGCCTACCAAAAGCTCGAGAAAGTCGAGCACACCGCGCAGGTTCTTCACGCCGCCTACGCACTAGGGCCGGTTCAGCCGCTCACCCAAGAACAGATTAACAAACTCGAAAAGCTCCGCCCTGAGGGGTCTGAATAAGACTGTTGCACCCGCGCGTTAGCAGTGCGTTGTCAATTTTGATCGAATTATTAATGCGAGAAGAGTTGGGCGACTGCTCGTGAGGAAGACGAACGATTCGACCCATAGGTCGCGCCGGCCGTATCACGCCGTCCGTGGACGTCTTAGGAATCCGCACCTGCGAGCTATACTCACAAAAACAAAGACGCCTGGCCCCAGAAGGGACCAGGCGAGGATGGATGCGCCCTCCCGCAAAGCGAGAAGGGCTTTCGAGGTAGGAGGAGTATATCCTTATCAACGGCAGTGTCGACCAAACGCTTGTCAAAGTCAGTATTGGTGGTGGGTTTAGCCACCTATCCTTGCCGAGAGTTCGAGACGACTCGTTGAACTGGGCGAGAGGGGGAGCTTATCGACTTGCCCCAGAACACCTTATGGGTTGGAGTGACAGCCGGAATCCGAACCGAGTTGACGTCCAGACCTCGTCAAGTTTCTCGAGTACTCGCCATTTCGACTATTTGGCCCCGTGAGCAAACGGACAGCGACAAGACTGTAGGAATATAAGGCAATTGACGAACGCTCGTCGTTAAGAACTTACACAAGCTGACGCCAGCTCATGCCTTGCTCTGAGAGAGTGGCTTTGCCCCTGCTCGCCTCTCATTGCATGACCGAGGGAGACCCCGTAGATTCCTCGCTTCGGATCGGGGTTGTCGTCTGCTCGCGCACGGCGTCTGCCCCGGCTTCGTTTGGGCCGCTCGAAGGGTTAGTGACTTTGCGATTTCACCGGATACTCAAGCGCGAATGCGTTCGGCTCAGACTCGAGAGCGATTTCCTCGTTGAGCCTGACGAATCTATGAATGAAGAGCAGGTCACCTGGTACTACAAAGAAGCTGTCCTGCGCGAGCTTTCCGAACTCCTTGCAAAGACCGAAGGTGTCGCCTCGTCCAAACGGCTCTACAAAGACCTCTGGTTTAACGAGCGCAAAGCGAGTTCGGGTGTCGGCCAGGGAATTGCGATTCCCCACGTTCGAACCATGAAAAGTCGTAATTTCGTGCTGGGCTTCGGCCGGTCGCAGAAAGGCATCCCTTTCGACTCGATCGACCGAGAGCCTGTGTTGGCGCTGCTGGCCGCGGAGCTGTTGGACGGCTGGACGGTGATTCCGCCACCTGACGTCGCGAGGGATTGGGGAGAGTTGATCTCGCCGGTGGATTCAAGCGAAGACAACCGAACAACAGACTGCGAATCCGTGTGTCGGCGGTTCGATCCCGCCCCTGACCACTTGAGAAAGTCGTCTACCTGAAATGGTTTACGGTTCTTGTCTGCGTCGAAATGACGCCTCAAGCCTCTACCAGATGCGCTGAAATAGGCAGTTTTGCGCCTCCCGTTTGCGCAGAATGTGCGCAAGCACGTC
>CAYZYD010000576.1:0-2958 GCA_964482505.1 uncultured Planctomycetia bacterium
CTTTCGCTTTGGTTTGGAATAATCGTTAAGAATGACTCAGGGTCCGTTTTTCCTCGAAACAACTGATGCTAGACGAACTCAGATTCGCCTAGAAATGGAGACGATCCGTACGACCTGGACGGCTACCTCACTGACGATCGTGCGAAACACGGCTAAATTACTGAATGATCTCATAGAATATGAAAATCTTAGAGACGATTTTCAGTTTAAACTTCTGTATGGGCTGCAACAAACTACCGCTGTAGACTTGCAAAAGGCGCAATATGGGGAACGTATGCGGTTGCCGGACGAGGTCGAGCTGTCGGAGGCAGAAAAGTATGGAGGTGAAACTGACAAGGACAAGCAATCCCAGCAAAGGAGCGAAGATCTTCGCGCCATCATCGACTTTGCCTCCATGCTTCCTTTCGGGGTTGGTACAGCCGCCAGTGTACTTGTTGCCGCTGACGAACTTATCAAAGGCAACTTCGGTTCGGCGGTTGTAGAGCTTAGTTCTTCATTGGTTACGATCATTCCTGGCGGCGGATTGGCTAAGGCTGGAGTTGTGCTTGCTCTTGCACGCAAGGCGCGTAAGCTGCGCAAAGCTCCAAAGGGGAGACCGAGAAATGCCCACTTGGCTGGAAAGAAGCACCCGGAGACTGGAATTCCCTTCGACAAGGACGGCTACCCCGACTTCTCGGGCGTGTCGAAGAAGGATGTCGAAATCGAGTTCACCGGCAGTCGGTCAAAGGACTTCAGAGCAGCGAACAAAGCGGCAGGATTCGACAAGACGCCTGAAGGCATGACTTGGCACCACCACCAGGACGGAAAAACGATGCAACTGGTACCACGGGATGTCCACGCCAAGACTGGACATACCGGCGGATTCTCCGGCGGATAGGAAAGGAGACAACGGCATGATAAGGGAGATCCAGTCTCCCGGGAAACCGCTTGCCGAAGAGGATGTAGCGGAGTTGGAACGACTGATTGGTCGGCGGCTACCCGACGACTACCGGGCTTTCCTGCTGGCGAACAACGGGGGCATGCCGGTCCCGGATGCGTTCCCGATTCACGGCTTCCCGGAAGAGGACGAAGGTGAAATCCAGGTGTTCTTCGGAATAGGACGGGAGGTGGAGTCGAGCGACCTTTCGTGGAACGTCAACACGTTCAAGGAACGAGTTCCCCCGAATCTACTTCCTATCGCATGCAATAGCGGAGGAGACCTCATTTGCCTATCTGTGTCCGGAGACGATGTTGGAGCCGGGTTGTTCTGGGACAGCACGGATGAACGTGACGCACCGGGATACGAGAACGTCTACAAGATTTCGGATACGTTCAAGGGCTTCGTAGAGAGCATCTGCGACCCGGAAGACTGACGGGGACACACCGGGACTTCTATAGGGGAATGAACAAGGGAGAGCTCCAAAGACGACAACGGTCAACGTTGGAACGCTCCGTGGGAGACAACTGAAACATGAGTTCAATGGGAGTCTGATCAAACGACTAAAGAAGTCGATGCAGCGGAACGGTTTTGACGCGAATGAGCCGATAAGAACTACAGTTGTCAATGGGCGCAGGATAATCATCGATGGCCATCATCGTGCTCGCGCTGCTGGTTCTGCGGGCATTCGCCAAGTTCCGGTGACGACTGAGACTGTCTCCCCGTCGGTTGGCGATATGCTCTTCAGGCAGGCAGCGGAAGCAGCGCAAATGCTCGGACTTCCGTTTTAGGAGGGTCTTTCGCTATGAGTGAACAAGCCATGCTCGACGAACTCAGAGAGTATTCTAGCCTACAAGCAGCGCTGATTCAGGCATTGCTCGAGGAAGCTCCAGAGGATCTCGATGAGTTTAGTTTGCGCGATCGAGCACCTAAGCATGTCTGGTTCGCGGGGGAGCGCTGGGTTGTCGAGGTGCACGGTACCGGAGTCCGATTCGTGGAGTGTACAACCGGGACCGTGGTCGACGCTCACTCTGGTATGTTTCGTGAGCCCTCGGCCTTTGACGACTGGAGGCTTGGTCAGTACTACCGATCTCGTGGTATCGCTCTTGAGAGATCTGAAGTCGAGATTCGTGGATTGCTCGACCGTTTGGCCTCGTTAGGCGAAATCCGGCCGGCCGAGCAAAGCGGGCACTTCTTGCTGACAGAGCAGATCCCAGACAAACGCTGAGCGATCAGTGCGTCCCGTCACAGGACGGATACAATCACCTTCGCGTGCCATGGGGTGAGCCGCTTGGGTGATCACCACTTCCGCTGGAACTCCTCCATCGTGCGCCAAGCGACGAACGCCGTGAGGTGATCGTCCCGGCTCGTCAGAGCCGGAAGCCCTGGAAAGGGGGAAGTCACTAACGACGAAACCTTTCTCGCAACCCCGCGGGTGTGAGTCCCGTCCAGCAAAGTGAGCGACCGCTGGAACCGAGTCTTGCGCGGCGTCGAGGTGACTCGCGTCGCGAAGCGTAGACAGGAAGTGCGAACGCCAGATCGTTAGCCCCGAAACAGTCAACTCAGGTGTCGTCGCGCTGATGGACGCGGCGGCTGCACGCTTGGCGCGCTATCGCTAGCGCCGGCGACTTGGCGGGGTTTCTAGTTCGGGCAAACGCACAAGGGTTGTCAGGGAACTTGGGAGGCACTGATCTGCTCCTGTTGAATCCAACGGTTGGTCCACCGAACCCGAACGACCGGGCCGAGCACGGAAGCCGCACTCCGTGGTCGGAGCGAACGAGCGGCGGCACAACAGGTACCGGGTAGCGAGAGAAACGAGCGACCGGGATGGCGATCAGTGGTCAGAGTGCTCCATAGTACCTTTGAAGCGGGGTAACGGTTCCCAGCCGGAGCCTGCGGAGGGAAGGGAGCACCGGGAAGAATGATGCGTGGTGCATCATCACAGAATCGGCAGAGGGAAAGGCGTAGAGGATGCGAAGCCTCTCAAACGTCTCAACGAAACTGTGTCGAATAGCAGAGCTGGCGAGAGTCAATCGGGATCG
>CAYZYD010000577.1:0-2950 GCA_964482505.1 uncultured Planctomycetia bacterium
CCTTCAACTCGGAATGACTCCGCTAGAGATGTTCAAGTCGGCCGTCGGAGCTGCGGACGAGCCGGCCGGAGCGGGTCGCCAGATGCCGAGCCACTGGGGCCACCCCGATCTCAACATCCCGAATCAATCGAGTTGCACCGGTAGTCAAGCGCTGCACGCAGTCGGCTGCGCCGAGGCCTGGTCCAAAGGGAAGGCCGACGAAGAGATTCGCAAGTCGGTCCGTAAGTGGGATGAGAATGAGGTTGCTTACATCTCGGTCGGTGATGGAACCACCTCCGAAGGCGAGTTTTGGGAAGCGCTCAATTCCGCCTGCAATCTCAAGCTTCCCGTGATTTTCTTGGTCGAGGACAACGGCTACGCGATCAGCGTTCCGGTCGAAGTGAACACCGCGGGCGGGTCTATCTCAAAACTCGTGGCGGGTTTTCCGAATCTCGATATTCGGGAGATCAACGGACTCGATCCGATCGAGAGCTACGGCTGCTTTAAAGAACTCGCCGAGCGCTGTCGGCGTGGCGAGGGTCCCGGCTTTGTGCACGCCCACGTAATCCGACCCTACTCTCACACACTCTCCGATGACGAGCGGCTCTACCGGCCCTCGAGCGAGCGCGAGGAAGACGAGAAGCGCGACCCGCTCACGACCTATCCCGAGTTTTTAAAGCGCGAGGGGATTGCGACCCAGGAAGATCTCGACGGGATTCTTGAGGAGGTCCGGGCCGAAGTCCGCAAGGCGAGCAACGAGGCGATTGAATCTCCTCAGGCCGATCCCGCCACCGTTCTTGACCACGTTTACTCGCACGAATTCGATCCCACCGACCGAGCTCTCCTCGTCGAGCCACAGTACCGAGACGGTGATCAACCGACCACGATGGTCGATCTCATCAACGCTTGTATGAAAGATGAGATGGCTCGCAATCAGGCTATCGTTGTCTTTGGCGAGGACGTCGCCGACGCGAGCCGCGAAGAGGTATTGGGCGAAGTCAAGGGGAAGGGGGGTGTCTTTAAGGTCACGGCTGGTTTGCAGCGCGAGTTCGGTGGTTTGCGCGTCTACAATTCACCGCTCGCGGAAGCCAACATCGTGGGTCGAGCGGTGGGGCTGGCGCTGCGGGGGATCAAGCCCGTGGTTGAGATTCAGTTTCTCGATTACATATGGCCGGCTTACCACCAGATCCGCTCCGAGCTTTCCAACTACCGTTGGCGAAGCCACGGTCAGGATAGTTGTCCGGTCGTGATTCGAGTAGCGTCGGGAGGTTATCTGCGCGGCGGGGCGGTCTACCACAGCCAAAGCGCCGAGACACTCTTTACCCATGTTCCGGGGTTACGGGTCGTGATGCCCTCAAATGCACTCGACGCAAATGGGCTTCTCAGGACCGCGATTCGGTGCGAAGACCCCGTGATCTTCCTCGAACACAAACACCTCTACCGCCAGACTTACAACAAAGGTCAGTATCCAGGCCCCGACTTCACGATCCCGTTTGGGTGCGCGAACCACATTCTCGAGGGTGAAGACCTCACGGTCATTACTTACGGGGCGCTCGTGCAACGAAGTGTGGTAGCCGCAAAGAAGCTCGCGGGAGAAGAGGGCTTTGAGGTCGATCTTCTCGATCTGCGAACGCTCGCGCCTTACGACTGGGAGGCGATCGAGGAGAGTGTGAAGCGACCGAACAAGGTCCTCGTTGTGCACGAGGAGAGTCGGGCGTGGGGGTACGGGGCCGAGATCGCCGCGCGCATCTCAGAAGAGCTTTTCGACCACCTCGACGCTCCGGTCCGGCGCGTCGCCTCGCTCGACTGCTTTGTCGCTTACGCGCCCGAACTCGAAGAAGCGATTCTTCCCCAACCCGACGACGTCTATCAGGCGGCGCTCGAGCTTTGCCGCTACTAACCAGCAGTGCCTTTGGCACACTGCTGACCTTTTGTCGTGGGTTTCGGCGTAGCCTCTGGGGGCTGTAGCGTTTTATTGGCACAACAGCTAACGCTGTTGCGTCTCATCGGACATAAGCAGGCGAGTTGGACCGACGAGTGCGACTTCTCGGCATCGGTGAAAAGTGGTTCTCTGAGACCGACTGGCGCCTCGCGGGTCGCTGGTTTTCACTGGCGGCGCTGGTGGGGGTGGTTTCGGGGTTGGGCGCCGCGATTTTCTACGGAGCCTCCCGCTTTCTCTTCGAACTCGCCGTCGAGGAGGTCGCCGGTTATCTGCCTCTGGAGCCCGCCGGAGAAGGCGGAGTTGAGGTCGGCCGACCAAGCCTTCGAGGGTCAACGGAATGGCTGCTCGTGCTCGTCCCTGGATTGGGCGGGTTGCTATCGGGTTGGATCGTCTTTCGATTCGCCCCCGAAGCTGAGGGGCACGGGACCGACCACGCACTTTACGCTTACCACCAGAACCGTGGGATCGTGCCGTTTCGGGTTCCGATCGTGAAGACGGTCGGCAGCATTATTACGCTCGGAACCGGGGGATCGGGCGGTCGGGAGGGACCGATCGCCCAGATCGGGGCAGGCCTCGGATCGCAGATTGCTTACCGCCTCGGTCTTTCAGCGCGCGAGCGTCGTATCTTGCTCGCGGCAGGTATGGGGGCCGGAGTGGCCGCGATCTTTAGGGCCCCGCTCGCGGGTGCTCTCTTTGCGGCGGAGATTCACTACCGTGAAGCGCAGTTTGAGTCTGAAGTTATCATCCCAGCCGCGCTCAGTTCGATCGTTGCCTACTGTGTCTTTAGTGTTCTCTACGGACATGGACCGCTCTTCCACGCGCCTGAGGGTTTTGCTTTTGAGAATGCTCTAGAGCTGGGCCCCTACGCGATTCTCGCCCTCTCGGTCTCGGTGGGCGCGTGGCTCTTCATCCTGCTGATTCCGGGGATCATCTCGATCGCCGGGACCAAGCTCCTGATGCGCTACTTCGTGAGCCGCGACCGCCACGAGCTGAACACGATCTGCATCCTGGGCGCCGTGGCGCTGGACG
>CAYZYD010000578.1:0-2939 GCA_964482505.1 uncultured Planctomycetia bacterium
TCCGGAGCAAGGCGTGCGGGATCGAGCGATCGATCGAGACCGAGGTCGCTCTCTACCCCGATTCAAGCATCACCTGTCAACCCAATGCGGATTTCTACTCGTTCCTCTTCCCCACCCCAGATCCGAGTAAGACGTACGCGGTGGCCAACCTCGTGAGTCCCACCCCGGGCAATGGATCCTTCGACGGCGAACGCCCGCTCGAGTGCCGAGTGCTCGTGGTGCCGCAATGCGTCTGCGACGGAGAGCCGATCGAGAACTGCCCGGCCGCGCGGCTCGAGGACATCGATTTCCGGCTCGCCACCCGCCAAATCGTTTCGATCGGTCCCGGGGGCATTACCTACGCTTACACCGAGGTACCGGCGCCGATCGAAATTCTCGACCTCTGTGAAGATGTCGACAACGGACCCAAGTACTTCTTGGTGCGAATCCCCGATCTCTCGGCGATTCCGTTCTCGAGCGCGCTCGACGACTACAATTTCAAAAGCGTCTACCTCCAGGCGCGCACGCTCAAGTATCAGGTCTTTAACGGCCAGACCACGAACGACGTCTTTGTCAACAATCCGACCTGGCTCAACTACGGTTCGATCAGGATGGTCAACCATCCGGAATGTCTCGATACCGCGGCTTCGTGGGAAGGTTTCTACGAAGAGGGCGACTCCTCGTACCACTTCACCACCTTCTCAGGCGACGGTCCCACCAATGACGAAGACCTCGGCCCGACGCCGTCGATCCCGTTCGGACTCGAAGCGGCGGAGTTTCCGGCCTCCTCGGGTAACCGGATGTCGAGTGGCTTCACGACTCGCTTCATGACCCAAGGCGGCGAATGGTCCGCCGAAACTGGCGAAGGGGCGAACAACGGCAAACTCCTCGACAACGAAATCGAAGGCGAAGGTCACCTCGTCACGCCGGTCGAGCTCGGTGGTACCGGAATCCTCCCCGATCCTCCCAAGTACGAATGGTGTGACGAGCAGGACATCTTCAAGCACAGCTTTAGCGCGAAGCTCTTCGAGTCGATTATCTATGCCGGTTTTATCGGGCCGATCCCGGTTAACATCTGGGGTTCGATCTCACTCGGCGTGGCGATCTCGGTCAAATCGTTTTGCTCGACCACGGTGGCTCCGTTTGAGCCCGACTCCAATGGCAACTTCATCGACTTTGACTACGTGCTGCTCACCAAAGTCCTCGTACAACTCCCGGCCCAGATATCAGCGGATATCCTCGGCGGGATCGCTTCGATCAAACTGGGGATCGTTCCCAAGACGACTCTCGTGACCGACCCGTATGTCCACCTCGACTTGCCGACCAATCCGCAGGCCGACATCGGGATCTACGTCAAAGGTACGATCGAGGTCGACATGGAAGCCGAGGCGTGTGTCCAGACGATCATTCTCGGTGAGCAGTGTTTGCCAAAGATCGTGATTCCGATCGTTCCTGAGACCAACCTCTTCAGTCCGATCGGAACCGAGCAGACTCAGACCAGCTGTTCGGGGAGCTCGAGCTTGACCGATTTCTTCGGTGGCACCCAGGGCGTCGTGACGCTCAACTCCTACGAGAGTGTCAATATGCCGGTGGCGATCGTCTCTCCCGATCAAACCACGATCATCGAAGCCTACGCTTCCGAAGAGACGGCCGGGAAGATCGTCAAGTTCGCCGTGATCGATAACGGGGTCGAGGACACCCTCGAGCTCGCGATACCGACTCTCGGTTGGTACTTCCTCGATCCCGCCGCGGACTTCGTCTCGAACTCGGCCGCTCTCTTTGTCGGTACCGGACCTCCGGGTAACTACACGGTTGAAGAGCCGCCAATGGATCTGATGAACCCGCAGTATCTCCAGATTCGGAATCGCAATGCCGCTCAGACCGAGATCCTACTCACACCGTTCCTTGACGGCACCTTCGGTTGGCAGATCGACCCGACCGAGGTCGTGAGTATCTCCGATCCCGAATCGTCTTTACCCCAAGACCGCTTCGCGGACGGGGCGGCGGACGTCGCGGGCGACATTTCCGACAGCACCGCGCTCGTCTCTTGGGTTCGGTACACGGGTGATTATCTGATCCAGGACGGGTTCACGTCGTACTACCTCAGCGATAGCTGCTCGCAGTACGCGTTCTGTCAAACGCTGACTCCGAACATCCGCCCGCAGATGGAGGCGACGAGCATCGTGGTTCGTCGAGTCGACGACATGGGTGTGATTCCGGGTGAAGATATCACGACGATCTCCGACCCCGGTATCAACATTCAACCGTCGATCTCCGTCTCGCCGTCGGGCCAAAAAGCCTACTGCGTCTGGGTTCACGATCCGACTCACGTCGACCTCTTGACGAGTAATCGCGGCCGGTTCCTCAAGTACGCGGTCTACGACAAGCAGACCGACACTTGGAGCGCGCCGCAGGACGTGGTCGCGATCCCCGACGACTACCCGGGCATCCTCGAGCCGATCGTCAAACTCAAGGACGACACCAACGGACTCGTCGCCTTTACCGCACTCGCCGGTGACGCCCCCGTCCTCGACCAAGGACTCAATGGCGGGACCCGAAACCTCTTTGCCTGTCGCCTCGTAAACGGCGTCTTCGAAGAGCCCTTCGAGTTGCGGCGACGGTGTGAGCAGCGTGTCTACGGGTTCGGCCAATCGATTTCGTTCGATATCCCCGAGACCCAGGACCCGCTCAACGGTATCCACTACGAGCCACCGGAATGGGTCATGGGATTCCAAGAGTTCGGCCAACCCGGAACCCCGGCCGGCTCGGGTAACGTCCTCGTCAGTTTCCTCAACGAGGGGACCAACGCCTGGACGAGCCCGATCAACCTGACCCCGAACGCGGGCGCGGTGATCTCAAACGTCCACACGGTCGTCGCCGGAAACTCGATCCAATCGATGTACTTCGACAGTGGACTCGCAAATCCCGAGCAGACGTTTGGCGCACCCCTCGGGGCGCTC
>CAYZYD010000579.1:0-2926 GCA_964482505.1 uncultured Planctomycetia bacterium
GCCCGCGACCGTGCCAGTTCCTGAAGATCGCCCGCCTCAATGGACGGAAACATTGCGGGCGGACTGTTCACTGTTCCTCGAGCAGTTCAATCAGGGTCTTGATATCCCGAACTGCCTGCTGGTGCTCGGGCTCCACCTTCGCCCAGCAGGCCCTCGCGAGTTCCTCAAGCCCCGCTCGATTTGCCAGCAATCCAGCAAAGACGAATTGGGCCGACTCCTTTGCGATTAGGCTGAGCAACTGCGCTCTCCCCACCAGCGAGAGATCCGTCCAACGGCACTGGGTCTCCAGGTCGCCAGTGCGGTAACTGACTTGGTCACGCTTTACCCTAGTAATGACGGCGTTTTCAACCGTCTCGTTTGAAAGTTCCAGATCGATTTCGATTTCGATCGAGCGATTCTGCCGCTCCAGACTCGCGAAGATCCCTTCCCAACTTTTGAGGAATGACTCATGTCTTTCGAGACAACTGCTCAAGGATCGAGACACTGAAGTCCTGAGCTTAAAGTCGAAGAGAGTACCCTTTTCGACCTGAAGCTGCTCCAACCAGAGTTGCCAGACTTTTTGGACAGTAGCGCTGGCGAGTTCCGGTCCGCTGAGTTCTCCGTTACCGCTTGCGACGGAAGCCTCCAGTTTTTCGATCTCCCGTTTCGCAACGGCTCGACTACTCTGAAATCCGGCCCGGTCAGCGAACCCCCGAATTCTCAGGACCGCGTCTCGAATCTTTCCCTCTGATTTGAGCTCGGAGACTTGCCGGCTTAGCTCCTCCCATTCGAGCTGTTCTTGATTGAGTAGTGAGGCGAGGGCGTCTTGCCAAAGAGTGAAGGCTTCGGTGTCTGCGAATTGCTCTTGTTCGAAGCGATCGAGTTCCGCCTTGGCACGCGCGTACTGTTTTGAGTTGAGGTAGCCTTGCGCTTGACTCTCGAGCCGTCTGATCGAGTCGAGCGCATCTCGTTCGAATTGTTCGCGAGTATCCGCCTCGCTCTCGAGCCGCGAAGCGCGCGTCGTCGCCACCGCGACGACGTCGGTCTGGTCGAACTCGCGAGCCAATTCGCGGAAATCCTCCGCGGCTTCGCGTTGAAACTCGACAAGCTTTCGCCAGGGAGTGATCTCGGGCAGACGATCCTCGTAGGTCTCCACGAGCGACTCAAAGGCGGCTTGTGCCTCTGCCTCTCGGTCGGCTCGTCGTCGCTTCTCTCGCAATTCTTCGAGGTCGCGACTTATCGACTCGATCTCGCTTAGCTGCTCTTCGGTCGCCAAACTCTTGTCAAACGTCGCTAGCTGCGCCTCGACCTCCTCGAGCTGTTCGTCGAATAGGAGCGTGCGGAGTTCAGCCAGGGCTTCGTCATTCTTCTGTTCGAGCTTGCGGCGCTCAACGCGTTTCTGCTCGATGTTTTGAAAGGTCAGGTAGCCACCCCCTCCGAGGAGGGCGATTGCCACCACCACTCCCGTCCACTTGAGCCCCTGCTGCCAATTCAGGGTGGTTCCGGGGGTTGATCGCGTACCGTACCGGTGAAGGAGTGGTTCGAGCCGTTCGAGCAGATCGGCGGCAGAAGCGACCCGCTCATCGCGGTTCTTCGCCATCATTTGGTGTACGAGTTCGCCCACCTCGGTCGGCAGCCCGGCCACGCTATCGAAGATCGAGGGTGGCTCTTCTTTTAAATGCTTGAGAATAACTTCTCGGGGGGTTTTACCGCGAAATGGGGTCTTGCCCGAAAGCATCTGGAAAAACGAAACCCCGAGCGAATAGATATCCACTCGGCTATCGATATCGAGCCCTCGAGCTTGTTCGGGCGCGATGTAGTGCGGCGAGCCGCTGACGCCGTCCTTTTGAGAAACCTGCTGGGTACCTTCAGTCGAGCGCGAGATACCGAGATCGCCGATCTTCACCACCCGGCCGGCAGCAAGCATGAGGTTACCCGGCTTGATATCACGGTGAATGATGCCAACCTGCTCGGCGTACTGGAGTCCACGCGCCGCGTCGCGAATCATCTGGAGACCCTCGGCGAGGGGGATCGGTCCCGATCGATTGATCAAATCTTCAACGCTGCCGTCGGGGATGTACTCCATCGAGAAGAAGTAAGTGTCTTCGTACACGCCGACGTCGTAAACCTGGACGATATTGGGGTGGCTTAGAGCGCCTGCTGCCCGCGCCTCGCGGATGAACAAATTGACGAAGTTGGTGTTTTGGGTGAGGTGGGGTGCCAAGACCTTGAGCGCGACCGTCCGGTCGAGTGAGACTTGGAGCGCCCGATAGACCGTACCCATACCTCCGCGCCCGACTCGGTCGAGGATGGCGTAACCGCCAATCTCGCGACCGATAAGAGGGTGAGGCTGATCATCTTGGAAAGTGATGATCGTGTTCCCGACTTGGATCCGGTCGTTGGGAGCGAGTTCCTCGACCTTCTTGAGAAGGCTGCCGTTAAGGAAGGTACCATTTGAGCTCTTGAGATCGCGTATAACGAAAGTGCCATCCTTGGCCTCGATCTGAAAATGGCGCCGAGAAGCCATCTCGTCTGCGATAAACACTTGAGCCGCTGAGTCCCGACCCGCAAAGAAGCTCCCGTTGCCGTTGATGACAAGTGCCTTACCCCGGTCGACTCCGTTTTCGATCAGTAGCTTTGGCAATGCAGACCCTCGAGATTCCAATACGTGACGAGTCGATTTCGAGAAGGGCGGGTCGCCTGGGAGACAGCTCCCTGTCCCATTACGCGTCCCTGTCCCATTACGCGAACCAGAGCGAAGCAGGCTGCCAGAGCTAAACGGCTGCCAGAGCGAATCGGGCTAGAAGGGGCTTCCAAACTGCCGGTGATAAGGTTCGTCTGAGGACAGGTTTTGACCGTTTAGGGCCTGGCAGTGATTCAGGAGCCCCAAATCACTAGTGTCCTGTTCGGAAAGTTCGAGTGAGAACTCGGCGAGCCATTCGGCCTT
>CAYZYD010000580.1:0-2926 GCA_964482505.1 uncultured Planctomycetia bacterium
TGAATTGGCTGAATTGTTTTATGAAGTTGCCCGAGCCGTTAGTTTAGCGTTTTGAGGGGAGTTTGCAAAAACGAAGCGTCATTTCGCCGGTGGCTGCTGACGAAAGCGGGCAGCGCTGCCCGCCCACCGCGAGTTGAGCCGCTCAAAGAGCTGCTCAAATTCTGGTTGTTTCGGCTTTGGCAGCGGATAGTTTGCGCAGTCACGGGATACGGTGCCACGGGAAAGGCCGCGAATGCGCCCGAATTGGGATCTGTTGAGTTCAATCTATCGGTTCGCCGGGATTGTCATCCTCGCGGGCCTCGTCTCCTGCGGATCGAAGAAAGATTCGGTCGAGCCGACTCGCGAATCAGCCCAAGTCGGCGACCTCAATTCGGGGGGCGAGGTATCCGCCGGGTCAGAATCCCACTCAGCCGGCGAAGAGGGTCAGCCTCTCGACCCCGCTGACGAGCGCTTGCCCGAGCTTCAAGCGTCGCTCGAACGCACTGTCCAAGTTCTTGCCGGAGAGATCGGGTTGCGCTTTGCGCCGGACCCGAAGTCGGGTATCGATCGCGCCGCGAATTGGATCGAAGCCGAGTGGCGCGCGCAAGGCTACCAAGTTGAGCAGCAGAAGTACTCGCTCAAGCGATGCGAAGCCGAAAACCTCTGGGTCGAGCGGGTGGGCCGAGACCCCAAGCTTCCCGCCCTCGTCGTCGGCGCGCACTACGATACGGCTCGCAACACACCGGGCGCGGATGACAATGCGAGCGGGGTCGCGATCTTGCTCGAGGTCACCCGCGCGCTCGCGGCAGCCAAACCCAAGCGGACCGTGATCGCGGTCGCGTTCACGGGCGAGGAGCCGCCGCTCTTTGCGACCGACAACATGGGGAGTCTCCAGTTTGCCCGCAAACTCGAACGCGAAGAGCGCGCCGTGGCGTTGATGCTCGCTCTTGAGTCGCTCGGCTATTACTCGAGCGAACTCGACAGTCAGAAGTTTCCGGCCAAGGTGCTCGGCCGGTTCTTTCCACGCACGGGTGACTTTATCGGTGTGGTCGGTCGGCTTGAGGACTCGGAGCAGTTAAAACGCGTCAGCGATCTACTGAGTCAGCAGTCGCTGGTCAAAATCGTGCCGGCTTGTCTCTGGCAGGAGATCCCCGGGGTCGACTGGTCCGATCACCGCTCCTTTTGGAAGATCGGGGTTCCGGCGATCATGCTGACCGACACCGCGACCTTTCGAAATCCCAATTATCACCAACCCAGCGATCGGCCCGACACGCTCGACTACGCGGTTATGGCCAAGTTGACGCTCGCGCTGATTCCCGCGCTTCTCAAGCTCGACGAAGAGCTCTGATCTTCTTATCGGACCTTTCGAGTTAGCTCGTCCAAACAGTCAGCTTCGGGTGAGGCTGCGATATCCGAGGAACCTCCGCCATCATCTACCGCAAGGGTAGGGTTGCGGCGCTTTGGCAGACGCACAACGGTAACGGCGTTTCGCCAGAGAGCGTGAACTCAAATCTCACCGAGCTCAATTCGATAGCACGCCCTCGATCGGGCACCGAGTGTTCGGGTTGCGTTGGCGAACGGTGGAGCGCTGGCTGGCCGACGTTCCAAGCGCATTCTCGATTTGAGCTTGGAGAAGCTCGAGTGACTCGTGGTTCCGCCCGTCCGAGCGGTCGGTCGCGGTTTTTACCCCGGGGCGGCGCCCTGGGCGGCTACCCCCGGAGTCCCGCCGCTTCTCTGAGTCCTTGGCTCCTTCCCAAGTGGGGCTGTAGACCGGGATTGACCTGGTCGACATCAGAGTGACGTTCTCAGAAAGGACAGCTTGTGGATTGGCGCCCCTTCTCCGCGTTCTGCATGATCGCTAGTTTGGTCATCGCCGGTTGCGGCTCGAGTTCTTCAGACGATGGTGACGCTCCGACCACGAGCGGCCTCGCGCGTTTCAAAGATGTCAACGCAAACGGCACCGCCGACGCGGGCGATACGCTCGTCGTACCCTTTAGCGAAGCTTTGACAATCAGCTCGCTTGCGGCCGCGGATTTCGCGCTCGCCGTGACGAGCGATGCCTTGGGGACGGGGGCGACCGTAACCGCGGGACCTCAGTCGAACGAAATCACGATCACCCTCGGCACGAGTCCGACGCTGCGCGCTCGGGGACTCTTCAGCAGTTCACTAACGCTCATCAATTCACCGAGTGGCATCGATCTCGGCTCGTCCGTGAGTTCGGGGACGATCGTCGGCGCCACGACGGGACTCAACGCGATCTCGAGTACTGCGATCGACCTTGTGCCGTCGTTTGTCGCCAGCGGCGCGAGTTTGGGCACGAGCGATACGCGCGCCTTTGCGATCGGAGACATCGATGCCGACGGAGATCTCGACCTCGTTACGGGCAACTACGATCAGCCCAACTTGGTCTACACAAGTGACGGCTCGGGGACTTTCACCGACAGCGGTCAAAGCCTCGGCTCTGAGAACACGCTCGCGCTCCTGCTCCTCGATGTTGACGACGACGGTGACCTCGATCTCTTCATCGGCAACGAGAACGAAGTCGACCAGATCTTCCTCAACGACGGCAGCGGGACTTTTACCGATAGCGGTCAAGCACTGACCGCGAGTCCTACCACGAGCGCCGACTTTGGCGACGTGGACCGCGACGGCGATCTTGACATCGTGACTGGTCAGGGGGGCAGCACCGCGAATCGTATCTACTTAAACAACGGGAGCGGGACCTTCACTATCTCGGCGCAGTCGCTCGCCTCGAGCGATACCCGCGACGTCCTTTTGGCCGACCTCGATCTCGACGGGGACCTCGACGCGATCTTCGCCAATTTCTCGGGGGCGAACCGAACTTGGACCAACAACGGCCTGGGGACCTACTCGGTGAGCCAGACCTTTGAATCGGGATCGAGCGCGGGGGTCGCGGACGGTGACATCGATCGCGACGGAGATCTCG
>CAYZYD010000581.1:0-2925 GCA_964482505.1 uncultured Planctomycetia bacterium
AATATCCCCGCCAAAGTCGGGTCTGAGCTCAAGGGGTCGAATCCGCAAGATCAGGTCTTTACCTGCCTCACCCTCCCCGAATTTCACGTTAGCTGAAGGGATCCGCTCGCATGTCTCTCACGCGACGGCAGTTCTTACAAGTTGGCGCGAGCAGCTGCCTCGTCGGAATCGCACTCCCACGCTGGCTGCAAGGCGTTGAACACTTCGCGAACCATTCCGGACTCGACTCGGCTCGCACCTTGGTCTTGGTCGAGCTGCAGGGAGGGAATGATGGACTCAATACTCTGATCCCGGTCGAGGACGACGCGTATTACCGAGCGAGACCCGTCTTAAGCATCCCGAAAGGGCAGACTCTCAAGCTCGACGATGATTTTGCTCTCCACTCGAGCTTGCCCGAGATTCGAAGTCTCTTCGAAGCGGGAGAGGGCGCCTTCTTACACGGCGTCGGCTATCCCAATCCCAATCGTTCGCACTTCACCTCGCGAGATATCTGGCACTCGGCGAGTTTGGATCCACGTCCAGGCTCGACGGGTTGGGTCGGGCGAGCCGCCGACTCCGCCGAGAACGACAACTTTGCAATTAGGATCGGCGATCGCGAACTGCCGATGGCGCTGACGGGGAAACGCGCTCAAGCGGCCTGCCTCACGAGCCTCGACGACCTGAATTGGTGCGACGACCCCGGCCGCAAGCAGGAGCTTGAACGCATTCAGGCCGCGCTCAAGTCCGTGCCTCGTCGCGAGGATCCGGCGGGTCACCTCGAGTTTCTCGAAGAGTTGTCGCGCGAAAGTCGAAAGCAGGCGGAGGACTTTAAGTCGCTCAAACGCACCCCAGCTACGTCATTCCCAAACACCGATTTCGGACAGAGCCTCGCCCTCGCCGTCGACTTCCTCGCGAGTCCGTTTGCTCCTCGCGTCATATTTGTCACGCTGGGCGGCTTTGATACCCACGCCCAACAAGCCGATCCTCATGCGGGCCTGCTCCGAACGGTTTCGGAGGGGCTCGGCGCATTCCAAAAAGAGCTCAAGCGGCGCCAACTCGCTAGCCGCGTGCTGACCTGTGTCTACAGTGAATTTGGCCGACGGGTCGGAGAGAACGCGAGTCTCGGCACCGACCACGGCGCGGCGGCTCCCGTGATGCTCTTCGGACAAAACGTCAAGCCGGGCTTTCACGGACCGCGTCCGAACCTGACCGACCTCGACGACGGCGACTTGAAGTACTCCTGCGATTTCCGTTCGCTCTACGCCACACTGCTGAGCGGTTGGCTCGGGGTCGAAGCGAAGTCGATCCTCGGCAAGTCCTGGCCAACTGTCGATCTCATTCGCGGACAAGCGGGTCGTTCAACCCGGTAAGTCGCACACAGAGTGGGTGAAGCTGCCCGCGGCTTTCAAGCCGAGTGGCGAGCTGACGCCATTCATAACTCTCGCCCGCTGATCTTGCGAATTAGGCCTCACCGAATCGACGATCAGTCTCTGCCCGAAAGGCAGCCTTCCCCGATGAACCCGCGAACCCTTCTGCTGCTGCTCCTCCTTTTCTGCGTCCCGCTCGCCGCGGAGAACCCGTTTGAAGTGGTCGCCGAAGTCGAAATTGCTCCGGGCAACATCGCGGTGACTCCGGCCGGGCGGAAGTTCGTCAGCGCCCACCCGTTCGTCAAAGTCCCGCTGCGAGTCTTCGAGCTGCTGCCCGATGGCAAAATCCAGCCCTATCCAAACTTTGCTTGGGCGAGCGCGCCGGGCTCCGACGGTCGAGGGATCGAATCAGTTATCGGGATTGAATCGGATCCACGGGGGATTCTCTGGATGGTCGATATGTCGCTCGGGAATGATCTCCCGCCGCGGCTCGTCGGTTGGGACACGGTCAACGAACGGCTCGAGCGTTTGATCCATCTCCCCAAACCCGTCTCCAAACCCGACTCCTTTATTCAAGATCTCGCTATCGAACACCGGGCTGGGAAAATCTATCTCGCCGACTGCATGTCACCCGATCCGAAGCGCCAAGGCTCCCCCGCGATCATCGTCGTCGATCTCAAAACGGGGCTGTCGAGGCGGATCCTTGAGGACGTGGCTCCGCTCCAGGCCGAGGACGTCGATCTCAAGGTCGAGGGTCGCACGATCGAAATGAAGCGCGCGGACGGCAGTCAGTTCAAACCGCGTATCGGTCTCAATCCGATCACGATCGATCCGGAGGGGCGCTATCTTTACTTCGGAGCGATGAACGGGACCAAGATCTACCGCGTGCGTACCGATGATCTCAACAACCCCCGACTCCAGCGTGCCGCCCTCGCCGAGAAAATCGAAGTCTACGCTCCTAAACCCGTCTCAGACGGTATCAGCGTCGATGGTTCAGGGAATATCTACGTCACCGATCTCAATAACAATGCGATCGGAATCGCGAGCGACGGCGCCTACCGCGTGCACTTTAAACACCCGGACCTGCTCTGGCCCGACGGGATGAGTTACGGCCCGGACGGTTACTTCTACGTCACCGTCAACCAGCTTCATCGAACCGCCGCGCTCAATCTCGGTAACGTTGCGATCGAGCGACCGTTCAAGATCATCCGGTTTAAGCCCCTCGCAAAGGGTGCCGTAGGGCGTTAAGCGCCTCGTACCTGGCGACCCTCAATAGTAGATCTTCATCGGTAGACCGCAGGCGTCGCGACTCTCGTCGCCGCAGCACGCGGCGCAGCCGCGGTCGAGATCGAGTGCGACCTGGGTGAGGACGAGCGCGTCGAGGATGTCGTCGTCACGCACCTCGCGACGCCGGTATCGTTCGCGAACTTCGTGGAGTAGCGTATCGATATCCGAGGCGCCTGAGAGTCCTCGCAACAGGGCGAGCCGTCGCTTCCTTCCCGCTTCGCTCTTCTTCTTCTCCGTTAACAACACACCCTGGAGCCCCAACCAAGCCATTTCGGGGTGCGCCTCGTAGAGC
>CAYZYD010000582.1:0-2901 GCA_964482505.1 uncultured Planctomycetia bacterium
TGTACCTCGTGAAGTTGGAACCGACCGAGGTAGCTTGGTGGCGAGCGCTCGCGCGAGCGCGACGAGAACTCGGCGACGAACCCGGGGCGCGACATGCGCTCGAAGTCGGTCTTGCGATCGAGCCCGAGAATCTCGATCTGCTGCGAGATCACCTCGTCAGTCTCGTCAACGCGGATCACGCGAGCGCGGCCCGGCGCCTCGCCAAACGGCTGGTCGGGACGGGCCCGCCCCAACCTGATCTTATCAAGATCGCGGTGCACGCAGCTTGGATCGCCGAAGACTACCCGCTCGCTCGGGAATGGCTCGATAAGCTCACCGAAGCCGAGCGCGACGCCGAATGGTATCGGCTCTCCCTCGAACTCGATCTGTTGCGCAAAGAACCCCAAAGAGCACTCAAAGCGGCACAAGCTCTGATCGAACGCGGCGAAGCCGACGGTCGAGTGCGGCTGCAAGCGGCGCGATTGTCCGAGCAGGTGGGCGACCCGATCTCTGCCAAGGCGCATCTTCGGGTGGCACTCGAAGATTCCAACTCGGAATGGGTGCACCGAGCCCGCTTGTCGCTCGCCCGGTTACTCCTCGATTCGAGGGAAGTCGGAGAGGCAGAGATTCTCGTGCGAGCGGCCTTGGGGAACCGGCCCGGGGATACGACGGCTCACTACCTTCTCAAAGCGATTCAAGCAGAGGCCCAGCCCGACCCGTGATGCCGGCGGTCTAACCAACTCGGGAGCGCTCAATTCTCATTAGCTGAGCGAAAAGGCCTCGGTCAAACTGGTCAAACTCTCGGCGAGTTGGCTCAGACCGGCAGCTGCCTGCTGGACCTCCGTCGCCGTCATCGAAGATTGACTCGCGGCTTCGCTGATCTCCGAAACCACCGCGGTCTGCTCTTCGACCGCGGCAGCGATGCTCGTGTCGAGCGCCTTGATCTCTTCGACGACCTGAGCGACCCCTTCGATGCTGGTCACGGCAGCTCGGATCTGCTCGCCGATCGACTGGATTTGACTCGAGATCTCCCCGGTCGCACTGCTTGTCTCGTTTGAGAGTTGCTTGACCTCTCCCGCCACCACCGCGAAGCCTTTGCCGCTCTCACCCGCCCGAGCCGCTTCGATCGTCGCGTTGAGAGCGAGCAAGTTCGTCTGCTCCGCGATCGAACTGATGAGGCCGACCACCTGACCGATCTCATCGCTTGAGGTGCTGAGCCGCTGAATGTCACGACGGGTCGACTCACTCGTGGTGTAAGCGCGCTCGGCGGTTTCGGAAGCGCTCGCAGAGTTCAAAGCGATCTCTTGAATACTCGCCGAAAGCTCCTCTGTCGCCGACGCGACCGAAGTCGTCGCTTGCTGGGCGGTCGTACAGGTTCGACCGAGAGCATCGGTAGCGCTCCGGATCGAGGTCGAGGCGTCGACAATTGCGCGGACCGAGGAGGAAATCTTCTCCTTGATATCGCCGACGCGTTCGCTGAGGTCTCCGCTCGCTCCACGGAACGAACCGAGGTCGACCCCGACACTGCGGAAGATCGAGAGAAGATAAGACTCGGTAATCGCCTGCATGTCGAAATTGAAGACGCGAAAGATAACGCGCCGGATGGCGTCTCGAGGCTTGGCCTTCTTGACATCGCGCTCTAAGTAGGTCTCGGTAAGTCTTTGGTACTCGGCGTACGAACCGATGAACCACTTGAGCGGAAGTTCGATCCGGTCGTGCGCCGAACCCACGCGAAGACGCTTTTCAAAATAGGATTTATCCCAGCCCGCGCTCGCCCCTTCAAAGATGTCGACGAAGTACTGGGCTTGGGCCGCTTCGAGTTTATCCCGAAGAGCAGCGAGCGTGAGTCCGTGCTTCTGAGCAAAGGACTCAAAAAATTCACGTACGGGAGCAATGCTGAATTGGTGGTCATAAAACTCGCGCGCGAGGTCGGGAGCGACCTTCTGCGCCCAAGGAAGATACGTCTCAACCAGCGCGCGCTCCTCGGCGCCGAGTCGGACAATTGAGAGCCGGTCTTCAAGATTCTCTTTTGATATTCCGAAAAGCTCGCACAGCTCGGGCATGGTCCGCTCCTTCCGAGAACTAATCGGTCCGGAAGAAGACCCGACTTGACGGGATGAAAAAATAAGGCCTCACAAAACTGTTCGTTTTGCGAGGCCAAACCGCTCTCCCAACAGATCCTTGAGGCGGAGAGTCAACCCTGTTTACGACGGGAGCCGCGGGCGCGAATCAGTCGGTCGCTTCGGCTTTTTCGGCGAGAACCGAGATGTGGTTATTGAGCACCTCGAGGAAGCCCCCCTCGACGCGCCAGAGGGTCACTGCTCCCGACTTATCTTTGAGCTTGAGCTGACCCTCGCCGAGGGCTGTGATCAAAGGGGCGTGCCGGGGCAAAATCCCGAGACTGCCATCGATCGCGGGAGCGACTACAGAGGCGACTTCGCCGTCGTAGACGGGGCCCTCGGGAGTGAGTACTTGCACCTGGAGAAGCGCCATCGCTTAGGCCTTCGCCTTCATCTTGTCGGCCTTTTCCACCGCTTCCTCGATCGTCCCGACGTAGCGGAAGGCGTCCTCAGGCAAGTGATCCCATTTGCCCTCGACGAGCTCTTTGAACGACCGGACCGTGTCTTTGACCTCGACGTACTTACCCGGGAAGCCCGTGAACTGCTCGGCCACCGAGAAGGGTTGCGAACAGAAGACTTCGATGCGACGCGCGCGCGCCACCAGGATCTTGTCCTCCTCGCTAAGCTCGTCCATACCGAGGATCGCGATGATGTCCTGCAGATCGCGGTACCGCTGCAAAATCCTCTGGACTTCGCGGGCCACGCTGTAGTGCTCTTCCCCGAGGATTTGGGGATCGAGAATTCGAGAAGAGGAACCGAGAGGATCGATCGCGGGATAGATCCCCTTCGAAGCGATCTGTCG
>CAYZYD010000583.1:0-2895 GCA_964482505.1 uncultured Planctomycetia bacterium
GCTAGGCGCCGCGACGCAAGTCGGATTGGTAACTCCTTCGAGGAGCGGCAACAAGAGCGGAAAGCTGAAGACCAACAAATCCGAGCTTTCGAGCTTTTCAAGCTCGCCTTCGAGGTCGGGACTAAAGCCGTCGTGGTCGCTCGCGTAGAGCTCCTCCTGCTGCTGCTTGAGATATTCGGGATCACGCGTCGTCGTGAAGTTGCGACGATCCGAGACGGGGTCGAATGACATCGCGTGGAGATCAGAGAGGACGACGTCGTGACCCTCCCTTTCAAGGGTTTGGGCGGCGCGGTGGGCGAGCGCGGAACAGTAGCTCTGGGGCTCATGGTGAGCGTGAACGATCAGAACCTGCATGGATCCTCGGGAGGTCGGGGGGAATGGCCGCGCGTTGCGGCGCGTACGGGATCGGGACGATCGAGCATTAACTCATAGACGAAGTGGGTTTACAGTTCTTTTTTGGGGAGAGAGCTAACCTTGCCCGGGGGCGCCAGAGCGGTTACCTTCCTAGCTTCGTCGATTGTCACGGGAAGCGCCGCAGTGACCGACAGTGATTTCAGTCCGGATAGGTGTTCAGTCCGGATAGGCGGCCCGCCCACGGTTTGAGGAGGGCCGCTCTTTTTACAAGTCGGGCGCGCCGGGTCGGTAAATCGCCTGGGCGCGGGCCTGCCCTCGACAACTGGTGGGTCGATTTTGGACGAACCCCCTCCCCAACCCTGTAGCGATCCGCTCCGTCGAGGCGATCCGTCGAAACACGCCCGACCCTTCGCCCCACACTTGCGAGATTTCCATATCGCGAGAGTCACGGGCGACTCGACGCCCAACCCAAATCGTGGCGCCCGCCACCCTATTTGCTTGCAACCACGCCTGAGCTCGCTTCCCTTCGACACGGTTCGAGACTCGATCCAGTAACGGAATTCAAGACATGCAGAAGATACAACCCGCTCGCCTCAAGCCCGGTATCGAAAAGATGAACCTCTCTGCGACCCCCGAAGTCGAGACTTCAGAACTCTCTTCAGAACCGATCACGGGACGCGCGCTAATAATCTGGGATCCCAAGGATCCCTCCAAAAAACTCGACGCTATCGACACCGACCAAATTACCCCGGCTCAGGATTGCGTTTCCGAATCGATTGACCGTCTCGACGAACGTTGGAAAGAGGGAGCGTTTCGCTATCTGATTCCCGACTTTCGAAAGCGCGTGCACTCGGGCGAGAACTTTGTCATCGCGGGTCAGCGGTTCGCGATCGGTTCGTCGCGCGAGATGAGCCCGGCGGGACTCAAAGGCGTCGCCGAAGAAGCGGGGCTCGAGATGGTCATTATCTGCGCTGAGAATATGGGCGATATCTTCCGGCGCAACTCGCTCAACCTCGGACTCCATGTCGTGCAGTGCCCCGAGGCGGTCGCGGACGCTGAGGATGGCGACGAATTCTCGTATCAACCCGATACGCGAGAAGTCAAAAATCTGACTCAGGGAAAAACCTACACGCCGGTTCCGCTCACCAAGAAAGAAGATGGCATCCGCCAGAGCGGCGGGATCTTTCGAGTCGGTCGGCGCGAGTTCCCCGAGGCGACCCGGACCGAACCGCAAGTCGACTGGGCCGACGACAAGACCGCGTCCCGGCTGACGACGACTCAACAGATCGTCTGGGCGCACCGCGTTAACAAAGATCAAATCGTCGAGCCGGGCACGACCCTGCGGGTCTACGCCGATCTCCTCCCCGCCTCCGACGGCACGGCCCCCTTTGCGATCCACACCTTCAATCAGATCACGGGCGGCGACAAGATCTTCCCCCGGCAAGCCGCGATTGCGAATGATCACTTCGTCTTTACCGGGGTCGAAGCCGACGATCGTCAGACCGCGATCGGCCGAGCCTTCGCCGAAAAGCAGGGACTCGTCAAACCCTTCTACGCAACGCCGGGCGACGGAATCTTCCACTTCTACTTCCCCGAGCAGGGGCTGATCCAACCCGGGCAGTTTGTACCCGGAGCTGATTCGCACAGCCGCGCCTACGGCGCCTACGGCGCGGTGGGGATTGGAGTCGGTTCGACGACACTCGGGTTCGGTTGGTCAAACGGCTATATCTACTTCACGCTCGCCCGTTCCCGCCGCGTTCGCTTCACCGGCTCGTTGACCCCGTGGGTCAGCGGCAAGGACATCGTGCTCAAGCTGCTCGAGCGGTGGGGCTCCAAGCAATCTCAAGGGATGTCGGTCGAGTTTGTCGATGACAATGGACAACTCCCGATCGCCTATCGCAACACGATCTGCAACATGATGGCCGAGGGCGAGGCGCAGAATGGCATCTTCGCGGCCGACGATATCACCTACCGCTGGTTCGAAGAGAAAGGGATGGCGACGAAAGACCTCCCCTATCCGCGCATCGCGCCGGGCAAAGATGCCCACTACGAAATCGACGAAACGCTCGACCTCTCGGAGATTGTGCCGATGATCGCCAAGCCTTTCAGCCCCGGCAACGCCTATCCCGCGAGCGAAGTCGCCCGGGAGCGACTCAATTTCGATAAGGCCTACATCGGTTCCTGCACCAACGGAAGCTACGACGACTTGCTCAGCGCCGCGCTGGTCATCTTCGCCGCTCGCCGCGCCGGTTATTCCGAAGCGAAGACCGACTTTGTCATCTTCCCGGGCTCGGGCGGCGTCAAAAGCCAGATCCAAAACCCCGACCCCCGTCTCGACGGCGAGTCGATCGCTTCGGTCCTCGAAAGCGTCGGCGGACAGATACGAGACTCTTGGTGCGGCCCTTGCTTCGGCCAGGGCCCCGACGCCCTCGTCAAGGGCGAACGCGCCATCACGAGCTTCAACCGCAACTGGCAAAATCGAATGGGGCTCGGCGGGGAAGGCTTCCTCGCCAGCCCCGCCGTCGTCGCCGCCTCAGCCCT
>CAYZYD010000584.1:0-2890 GCA_964482505.1 uncultured Planctomycetia bacterium
GCCCAGAGTACATACTTTTATTCGGGGGATGACGAGACGTTTCCGTTCGATCCCGCCGACGGGAGCGCCGCCGATGCCACGGTGACGATTTCGATCGAGCAGGTGGTCGCCGCGGGTACTGAGACGACCGAGGGTTTTTCGATGGCGGCTACTCAGACCGACCAATTGAGCCTCGTCAGTGCGACTCCGACTGGAATCCTCGCGCCGTTCGAAAACGACCCGAACGCGTTCTTTGCGATCGAAATCACCGCACAGGGTTTTACGGTGGCGGTCATCTTCGACGTTGTCAATTTAACCGGACCGACCTTTACTCCCGGTGCGCAGGCAGTGATCGAAGCGGTCTACGATAATGATGACGCCACCTTCGTCGGAGCCGGGGCCAGCACCGCGACTGTTTCGTTCACAGACGGTGTGCTCGGCACTCCTCCGGTCGAAAATCTCGTCGCGGTTGGTGGTGAAGAGCGAACCGTGCAGGGCAATGACATCACTCTCAACTACGCCCCGCTCCAGCTTCTGATCTTCTCAAATGGCGACTGCAACGATTCGGGCGAGCTCAACCTGCTCGATCCGATCGCGGCGCTGCGCGTGATCGTCGGTCTAGACCCCGTCGAGTGTGTTCCGGCTTGTGATTCAAACTCCGACGGCACTCTCGACGTCTCCGACGCGATGCTGCTCTTCATGTTTCTCTTCTCAGACGGCGCCGCGCCCGATGATCCGATCAACTGTGGGACTCGACCCGGAGTCTTTTCAACCGAATGTCCCAATTACGACAACTGCCTCTGATTGAGTCGACGTTCTGACGGATTCGTAGCGGGGCGTGAAAGATTGAGTGAAGTCGTCGGTCGGACGGCTTCGCTCAACTCTACCTCGAGCCATATGAATCCATCCTGACGACGTCCCGGGTTAGGCTGGGGTGCTGGCTTAAGCTGGGTTGCTGGGCTCGCATCGAGACTCTTACTGACTTGTGCGAAGGAAAATGATGTTCACTATGAAAAGACCTGCGCTTGGGTTGATCGGTCTCTTCGCGTCCTTAGCACTCTTCGCTTCGGCGTCTCCGGTGGCCGGCCAGGTTACGTTTCAGCTGTTCGGTCCGCCGGGTTGCTTCGAAGGCGGCTTGGGGTCGGCCGACGTCGAGTTCAATAACTTCGCCGCGATCTCGGGTTGGTCTTTCGGTATCTGCCAGGACAACATCGAGATTCAAGATTTTCTGCTCGACGATCCGATCCTCAACGTCAACAACGGCAACGGTCCCGATTTTCTCGAGACCGTGATACTGCCCGGTCCCGGGGGCGGGCTCACCAATGCGGTTGTTCTCTCCTCGATCGGCAATGAGGTTCTCAGCTCCAACTTCGTCGTTGAAGTGTTCTATGAGACCACGGGGCCAGTGGGCGGGACGGCTTCTCTCAGCTTCTGTGATACGCTCGGCAATCCGCCCGTCCTTACGACTGCGATCGATCCCGGGGGCAATATACTGACACCGACCTTTTTCAACTTTAACTGCGGGATCGACGTTCTGCCCGAACCGTTTATCTACCGAATGGGCTTTGGAAACGTCGAATACAATCCCGCTACCGGAGCCTTCCTTACCCCAAGTCTCGAGGATGTCGCCTTCTCGATGGTCCAAAGCGATTTCACGCAAGGGCTTCTCGAAGTCGTCGGTGTCGTGGTGAGCAATCGGTGCGATACTTCGGTACTATCACCCGTCGATGTCTCACTGTCGCCCATTTTGCAGGCTTTAAATGGCGGGAATGGGCCCGACTTCTTTGACTCGTTTATCTTCCCCGACTCTTGGACTGCGTTTATCGTCCCCACCAGCTTCGGGGCCCCGCTCCAGCTTCCCGGAGAGATCCCGCTGCTCGAGGTCGATTACGAGTTCAACCCTGCGGGCAACCCAGCCCTGATCGGTAATACAACCGGAGTGACGATTGACCTCGAGTTTGTCGATATCTCCTTACCGATTTCAGCTCCCAATGTGGTGGTGCTCGATTCCGGAGCAGCGATCCCCTCGATCCTCGAGAATGGTGCTGTCGACCTCATCCCGCTTGGAGGCGTCAACGCGCTCACCCTCTCGATGCAGGATACGGGACCCAATCAGATCGAAGTGATTTTGGATTCGGTCCCCGTGACCGACGAGGTGTCGGGTTGGTCTTACGGAATCTGTCACGACTCCGCCGAACTCGTCTGCGAACTCGTCGAGTCGGGCTCGACTGCGAACATGGTCAACGGTGGCCAGGGTCTCGATTTCTTCCAACCGTTGATCTTTCCCGAAGGTCACACGGTGGGGGTCATCGTCAATTTTCTGCAGACTTCTTTTCTTACCGCTGACAATGCTGTTATCGGTCGGGCCGAATACTCGGTCGTCGGTTCTCCGGGAGCGACTTCGCCGCTCATCTTCTGCGAGACGCTGAGTACGCCGCCGGTCGGGATCGATATCGTAGTCGGGACCAATGCCGTGAACCCAGCCACCCAGGATTTCGATCTACCGCTCGGCGGAGCGCTGCCCGAGTTTCGTCTCGGTGATTGCAACGCAAATGGCGCTCTCAACATTGTCGATCCGATCTTTATGCTCCGCTCGATGGTCGTCGGAGGAGCTCCACAGCCCGACTGCCCCGCCGCTTGCGACCTCGACAGTAGCGGGTCGATCGATATGGCCGATGCGATCAACCTCTTTACGATTCTCTTTCAATTCACGATCCCACCCGTCGTCACGGATCCCCTCTTTCCGGTCTGCACTACACGCTCGGGGGTGACGCTGCCCCAGTGCCAATTCGCCGGTTGCCCATAGCCCGCATTACTCATGAGCCGCTGCTGCGAAGTCGTCAGACGTCCGCTCGCTGCGTCAGAGGGAAAGATACGATCCTCAACGACCTGATAGGTCGCCTCCGGTCGT
>CAYZYD010000585.1:0-2887 GCA_964482505.1 uncultured Planctomycetia bacterium
AGAAGACGGGGGCCTTCACGGGCGCCCATGCGACCAATCCGATGAATGGCGCCAAGTTGCCGATCTGGGTCTCCGACTACGTCCTGATGAACTACGGCACGGGAGCGATCATGTGCGTGCCAGGTCATGACCAGCGCGACTGGGAGTTTGCCCGCGAATTCGAGCTTCCTATCGTCGAGGTGATCGAAGGCGGGGATATTCGCGAAGCGGCCTATCCCGGCGAAGGGCGGATGGTCAACTCGGGTTTCCTCGACGGCATCTCATCGACCGAAGCGATTCCCCAGGCGATCGCCTGGCTCGAGGAGCGCCAACTCGGCGAGCGAATCGTCCGGTATAAGATGCGCGATTGGGTCTTTGCTCGGCAGCGGTATTGGGGCGAGCCGGTCCCGATCGTCTATGACGACGAGGGAGTGCCGCACGCGATTCCCGACCCCGCGCTTCCCCTGACATTACCTCCCTGTGACGATTTTAAGCCGACGGGAACCGGGGAGTCGCCGATCTCCCGACTCGCGGACTTTGTGAACACCGAAGTTCCCGGGACCGGCGCCCCGGGTCGTCGCGAAGTCGATACGATGCCGGGGTCGGCGGGGAGCTCTTGGTATTTTTTGCGCTATATCGATCCCAATAACCGCGAATCGCTTTGCGACTTTGGTGCCGCCAAGCGCTGGCTACCGGTCGATCTCTACATCGGCGGGCCCGAGCATGCAGTCGGCCATCTTCTCTACGCACGCTTCTGGACCAAGTTCCTCTTCGACCTCGGGGTTTGCCCGGTGGAGGAGCCATTTCAAAAGCTTGTCAACCAAGGGATGATCCTCGGAGAAGACCATCGCAAGATGGGAAAGCGCTACGGAAACACCGTCGATCCGCTCGAAGTGATTGAGCGCTACGGCGCCGATACGCTGCGGGTCTACGAGATGTTTATGGGTCCGCTCGAAGCGGACAAGCCCTGGTCGACGGGTGGCGTCGAGGGGGTTTGGCGCTTCCTCAATAAGGTTTGGCGACTCTTCTACGGAGAAGGAGAGACGCTGCTCGATACAGTCGACGACTCAGAGCCGAGCGAGGACCAACTTCGTCTCCTCCACAAGACTATTCAAAAGGTTGATCACGACACCGATAAGCTGCAGTTCAATACCGCGGTTTCGCAGATGATGATCTTTGTCAATGAACTCACGGGAGCCGAAAAGCGCCCCAAGAAGTTGCTCCGCGAATTCGTCAAATTGCTATCGCCCTACGCTCCCCACCTGGCGGAAGAGCTCTGGCGAACGCTCGACGAGTCGGGCCCCGTGATGCTCGCGGATTTCCCCGAGTACGAAGAGCGCTACCTCATCGAGGATCAAGTCGAGGTGCCGGTTCAGGTAAACGGCAAGGTTCGCGATCGCCTCTGCGTGCCGAGCGAAATCACAGAGCCCGAAATCCGCGAACTCGCGCTCGGCTCCGACAAGGTCAAGCAGTTCACCGAGGGCAAAGAGGTAAAGAAGTTTATCTACGTCCCCAAGAAGATCGTCACGATCGCGGTGAAATAGCGTCGAGCGATCAAGGCGACAGTGTCCTGGTTACTTTGCCGAGGCGCGCTCGAGACGATCGTTGAGGGCGCGCCCGAGACCTCGATCGGGAAAACGGAGCGCGTAGATCGCCTCGGTGTCGGGTTGGTCGAGCTTGCGCAACGCGGCAAAGAAGTGGGCGGCCGCTTCGACGAGGTCCCCTGAGCTCGAGAGCTGTTCAACGCGTCGAAATCCCTCCGTATCCGCACTGCTGCCAAAGGCGATCAACGCGGCGCGCTCCCTTTGAGGCCGCGCCGGGAGCTCATCGGCGAGAAGCACACGCGTCTCGGGAGCGTAGTGTTGGGGAAGCATGCCTGGAGCGCTCCGCGCCTGCTCGAGTGGGCGCGCTTCGGCGGGAGCAGCGGGGACTTTGCGATTCAAGAAATTCTCGAGAGTTTCGATCGGAACTCCGCCGTAACGCAAGAGCTCGACATCGTCGCCGTCGACTTTGACTACGGTCGATTCGACCCCGATCCGGCACGGTCCTCCATCGACGACCAAATCGATGGAATCCCCGAGTTGATCGAGGACGTGTTCGACCCGCGTCGGGCTGACTCGACCGAAGAGATTCGCGCTCGGAGCGGCCACGGGAACTTCCGCGAGCTCGATAATCTCGCGCGTGATGCGACTCTCTGGAACGCGCAGTCCGACCGTCTCTAAACCCGAGGTGACGATCTCGGGGATCGCGGCGACTTTTTCTAAGACGATCGTGAGCGGGCCGGGCCAGTACTCGTCCGCGAGCCGGCGGGCGGTATCGCTGACGCGTTGAGCGTACCGATCGAGCCAGTCGATCGAAGCGAGGTGAACGATCAAGGGATCGAATCGAGGGCGCCGTTTGACCTCAAAGACCCGGGCTACCGCCTGCGGATCGAGCGCGCTCGCTCCGAGCCCGTAAACGGTTTCGGTCGGGAGCGCCACGAGTCCGCCGCGGCTGAGCACTGCCGCCGCTCGTCGAGTATCCGTCGTCACCTCGCTGGGCACTCGTCACCCATCACCCCGAGCCGCTCGATCGACCCGAGTTTACGAAAGCCCTTCAAAGTTTCTCGACCTTGACTGCGCAGAACTTAAAACCCGGAATCTTCCCGGCCGGGTCGAGCGCGTCGAAAGTGAGGAGGTTGGCGGAGGCTTCGCGGAAGTGGAAGGGAACAAACACCCCTCCTGGAGTTTCGCGCGAGGAGATCTGCACCTGCAGTTCGATCGATCCGCGACGACTCGAGATGCGCACCCGATCGCCCTCTTTGAGATCGAGTTGTTTCGCGGCGTCAGAGTGTAGCCCCGCAAAGGCTTCGGGTTGAATCGCGTCGAGCGCTTTGGCCCGGCGCGACGTGTCGGTGAGCCTGAACAAG
>CAYZYD010000586.1:0-2879 GCA_964482505.1 uncultured Planctomycetia bacterium
GAGAAACTCGAGATTGTCGAGACGCTTACAGGCGTGATCCCCGAGCGACATCAATTCGATCCCCGCGGCAGAGAGCTCCTTGTAAAGGCGGGTAGTGATTCCCGAACCTGAGGCGGCGTTTTCGACATTGGCGATGACGAGATCGAGTCCCCAGCTCTCGCGAATTTGGGGAAGCAGATCTATCACGGCATCTCGACCGGGTCGCCCGACGACATCGCCGAGGATAAGAATGCGAAAAGAGTCAGTCATCAGCGCGCGTATTCCACCACACGGGTTTCACGGATAAGGGTCACTTTGATCTCTCCGGGATAGGTGAGTTGCGATTCGATTTCCTTTGAGATTTCGTGGCATAATCGGACCGCGCGTTTGTCGTTGATCTTGTGCGCGTTGACAAAGACCCGGACTTCGCGTCCGGCCTGGATTGCATTGGCCGTCTTCACCCCGGGAAAAGTGGTGACTAGCGACTCGAGCTTTTCAAGTCGTTTGATGTACCGCTCGAGACTCTCGCCGCGAGCCCCAGGCCGGGATCCCGAAATCGAATCCGCGGCTTGAGTAATCACCGCGTAGATCGACTCCTGAGGGACATCATTGTGGTGAGAAGCGGCAGAGTTGACCACCTGGGGCGGCTCGTCGTAACGCTTGAGTAGGTTAGCGCCGATCTCCGGGTGCCCTCCCTCAAACTGATGGTCGACCGCCTTGCCGACGTCGTGAAAGAGCGCACACCGTTTTGCCAACTGCACGTCGATCCCGAGTTCGCCCGCGATCATCCCGGCCAAGTTGGCACATTCGACCGAGTGGGCGAGTACGTTTTGCCCGTAAGAAGTACGGAAGCGAAGTCGTCCCAAAAGCGTGATGAGTTTGGGGTTGAGCCCGGGAATATCGAGTTCGTAGGAGGTCTGCTTGCCGGTCTTCTGAATGAGCTCGTTCATCTCGCGCTTGCACTCGGCCACCACTTCTTCGATTCGAGTCGGATGGATCCGGCCGTCTGCGATGAGACGCTCGAGCGCGCGCCGGGCCATTTCGCGTCGAATCGAGTCGAAACAGGAGAGCGTGATCACCCCGGGCGTGTCGTCCACGATGACGTCGACTCCCGTCGCCTTTTCAAAGGCGCGGATGTTGCGACCCTCCCGCCCGATCACCCGCCCCTTCATTTCGTCATTGGGCAGCTCGATCGAGGCGGTCGTATTTTCCTGGCAATACTGAGAAGCGCAGCGCTGAATCACGGTAGCGAGAATACTCTGCGCCTTCTGCTCGGACTCTTCGCGAACTCGCTCCACGAGTCGAGTCACCAGCCGATCGCGCTCGTGCTCGAGGTCCTTCTCGATACGCGTGAGGACGATCTTCTCCGCGTCTTCCTTCGAGAGGTTGGTGATTTTGAATAGCTCAGATCGCTGATCGTCGACGAGTTGCTCGAGCTCTTGCTCGCGAGATTGGATCTGCCCTTCGCGCTGCTTGAGCGATAATTCGAGCTTCTCGATCTTACGCTCTTTCTTGCCCAGCAAATCGATCTTCCGCTCGAGGCCATCTTCGCGCTTACTAAGCCGCCTTTCAAACTCTTTGAGCTCTTGTCGAATCTCACGAACTTCGGTGTGAACCGATTCCCGCTCCTTTTCGGCCCACTCCCGGCTCTCCTGTCGCGTCGAATCGCGGAGCTTTTCCGCCTCATGCTGAGCATCTTCGAGAAGTCGCTTGCGTTCGAGTTGAGCTTTCGATCCGGCCCGCTTGGTATAGAACAGCGAAAAGAACCAGCCTGCAGCTACCGCACTCGGTACTGCGACGATCCAAGGCAACAAAGTGTCCATGTTTCACCGACGCGTCGAGCTCGGTGACGCCAAGAAACGAAGGCAATGGAATCGAGGAGGGCCCGCCTGGGATGAGGTTTGGTTTCGCAGGGAAACCGGGGACGGGCCCGAGTTCAGTGGGAGAGGATTTTATAACCCGTTATCTGAATTAAACGGGCCCCACTGACCGAGGGGAGGTCCTGGACAATGCCCGTGACCGCCACTCGCTTGTAAAGGAGTTTGTTGAGATCGATGGTGTCACTCTTGATGTAGAAGAGGAGTCGATTCCCCTTCATCAACTTATGTGTTCCCTCGATTTTATTGCTCTTCGGCATCGCAAAAACCCAGCCCCGGGCTAGGTACGGCGATTCATCTTTGGCGTCAGGTTTAAGAACACTCGACGCTTCCTTTTCTTTCTTAACGCCCTGCGCATGTTTGGTCCGTGCGAGGCGGTTTTTTTCTTCAGCTTCACTCAATTCAGCGAGAAGGGTCAGGTAGTGAACACGGATGTGATCACTCCATACCCCAGCAAGCTCAGCCTCCCCGGAATCCTCCGTCGTCTCTTCGATCGAGTTGAGATCGGTGAGTATTCGGGAGAAGTCCCAATCGAGGGCCGGCTTGATGAGTTCTTTCTGAACCCGTTCGTAAATCAGTTTTAATCGATCAGAAACAACCATCGGAAGCGTCAGGGCCGCTGGTTTTGGTTGTCCCGATTTGGCTGAGCTCTCTTTAAGCGATTCTTGACCTGGCTTGGCCGAGGCTCCCTGAGGTTGCCCCGGCTCACCGGCACGTTTGGCGACGGTCCCCGGACTGGGGACATTGACCTCGCCCCGTAACGCTCTGAGTTCTCGCTGTCGCATTACCACAATGTCGTCTGGAGTGAGATTTCTGGATAGTTCAACGAAGCGGACGCTGATGAAGCCGCGCGCTTCGAGCGGAGGAACAATAGCGGCCCACTCAGCGTCGGGCTTGAGCGGTTGGGCGAGCTCGAGAACTCGGCCATAACTGACGCGCCCCACAGCTGAGTAGCGCGTACTGGCCGACGGCCGGATGTTGAGCGAATTACCAGCGACGTAGAAGACCGTTTGATCTTAGGGG
>CAYZYD010000587.1:0-2870 GCA_964482505.1 uncultured Planctomycetia bacterium
TGGGCGACGAAGCCGGCGAAGGTCTCGCAGCGCATAATCGAATCCCAACCTCGATCGATGTGCTCGACCGGTTCTAGCTCACTCGAGAGGTCGACAGCAACGACCAGAGAATTGGGTATGATATCTCTCGCGGCCGACACGGGAACCGAGCCCACGACTCCGATATCGGCGAGCAACCGCCCGTCGACCTCAACCGGCGGAAAGAACCCGGGCAGCGAACAGGAGGCGACTACCGCAGTCCGCAAAGAGCCTTCCGTGAGCAGCACTTCACAGGGTTCACGGAGATCGATGGTCGGAACCGCGAACGGAATTTCGAGCTCGGAGAATTCGACGTCGGGGACGATCTCGTTGATCACTTCGACGAGCCGATCTCCCGGAAAGATCGAGGGCCTACGGATAAGATTGGCAAAGCTGAGCCCTTTGCGGATCCCTGAGACGAACGATTGCAGTATGTTCTGCTCGGCGTCGTTGGCGCCGAACATCATCCGACGAAAGTGGTCCTTTCGAAACCGCTCACTCCGCAAGTAATCGAGCGTCGATTCGATCATCTCGTCAATATGGGGATGGTGGCAATACGAGGCGCCGCAGATCGCGCCCACCGACGTTCCCACCATCGCATCGATCGGGATATCGTGTTCTTCGAGAACCTTGAGAACGCCGAGGTGGGCGAGTCCACGCGAGCCACCGCCTCCGAGCGCCATAACCAAGCGAGATTTTCCGAACAAAGGCACCAACTCCCCCTCAGCGGTTAGAACTCTCTCTGGTTCGAATGACCCGCTGCCTGATTTCACGAAGTGTCTTGATCCAATCGACGATCTGCGGACCGGGTCGCACGGGGGGAAACGCAGAGAGTGCGCCCTGACGAACCGCCGCCAGATGGTCGCGGAAGGGACTCCAAGCGGCCTGCGCCTCAGCGTCGGTCGCTACCGTCGTATCGACAATCACGTCAGGCTCCCTTCGGACAATCTCTTCAAAGTCAACCCGGGGCCAGAGCTCCGGGTTGTCGGCAAACAGGTTTTCAAGTCCCGCGGCTTGGACCATCTCGCCAGCAAAGGACTTCGGGCCTCCAATTCGGAAGTGCGGCTGCCTTCCGATAACAAAGAGTAGCTTGGGTCGCTCCGCCGGGGTTGGCTGCGCGAGTTCGCGGTCGAGCGCGATTTCAAATTGGTCGACCCGATCCTTCGCGTCCAGCGACTGTCCAATCTGACGCATCACATGTCGCACGTCGGCGATCGACTCACAGCGGTAGACCTCGACTTGGAAACCTCGTCGCCCGAGGATCTCGAAAAGATCGCGTTGGAAGACCCCTTGGAGGCCGAAGATTCGATCGGGTTTGAGCGAGATGATCCGCTCGAGATCGGGCTGGATGCCTCCGAGTCGAGCCACGGATTCGGGCGCGCCCTCACAGTATTGGGTCACCCCGACGAGGCGATCTCGACCGCCGAGTTCGATAATGATGTCGGTAAAGTGCGGAGCGAGTGAGATCCAGCGTTTGTTTTCACCGGTGGCGCCGGCGGGATTCGAATCGTCACGCGAGCAACCGATGAAGCAGGACAATTGCAGCGAGACAAACCCGAGAACCAATAACGTCCTGAAGTGTGCGAAAACCCCGCTCGCTGAGCTGTCGTGGCTCAAAGCGAAAGCCCTCGGAAATCTCAAATCGGATTTCAATTCATCCACCCAGAGCTCACTTCGGGTCGAAGAACGCGCGAATATTCGAGAATAAACGATTCATACGCGACCGGTTCGACCAAGGACAAAGAGTACCTCGCGATCTGACGTCGAGACTTTTGACCACTCGACATCGTAGAGCGCCTCGAGATTCGAGGGGATCATCACCTCTGCGGCCGGTCCCTGAAAGAGCAACTCGCCATTTTTGAGCCCGACGATCCAATCGCAGAGACGGTGCGCAAGCGGTACATCGTGGAGGGCGACCACGAGAGTCTGTCGATCTTCAGACTTGAGTTGCTGAATGATCTCGACGAGTCCTTCCTGCGCGGCCGGATCGAGGCCCGCCGTCGGTTCGTCGAGAAAGAGAATCGGCGTTTCTTGCACGAGCGCGCGAGCGAGATAGGCGCGACGACGCTCTCCCCCACTGAGAGTCATTACGGGACGATCCGCGAGATCGGTGAGACCGAGACGCTCGAGCACCTCCGACGCTAGCTCACGATCTTGGGCTCGATAAGCCTGCCACGGCTTGAGGTAGGGAGATCGTCCGAGAAGCGCGAGCTCGAGCACCGTAAACGAGAATGCGAGCTCGGTGACTTGGGGCATGCAGGCGACCGTGCGCGCTAGTTCCGCGGGAGAGTATTCGGGCAACGGTCGTTCGAGCAGGTCGATGTGACCACGAACCTTGAGTCGCCCCCTAAGACCCGCGAGCAAACTCGATTTGCCGCTTCCATTGGGTCCGAGCAGACCGACGACATGCCCTCGACCCGCACAGAGATCGATATTGCGGCAAACGGAAGACGATCCGCGGAACACTTCGAGCGAACTGGTTTCGATCATAGTGCCCGCTCCCTCGACCGACTGACGAGCAACACCAGAAAGAACGGGCCACCGATCAATGAAGTGACAACTCCGATCATGATCTGATCAAACAGCCGCGTCCCGGTATCGGCGAGGACGAGAAAGATCGCGCCCGCGAGCCCGACGAGCGGAACCAGGGTGCGGTGATGCGAACCGTGTAGAAGCCTGAGCATGTGGGGAATGACGAGACCGACAAAGCCGATCGGTCCCACTACCGCAACCGCCCCCGAAGTAGCAAGCGAGGCGGCGATCAGCGCCACGAGCCTCGCCCGGGCCGGTTTGACCCCGAGATCGGCGGCTTCGTCTTCACTCAGCGACAAGATATCGAGCGTCCGCGCGCT
>CAYZYD010000588.1:0-2869 GCA_964482505.1 uncultured Planctomycetia bacterium
AGGCCGACGAGTTCTGGGTCGGGACCGAGCCGTTTGCGTAAGATCGCAAGCGATGCCTCGTGCGCATAAATCAACTTCTGTCCGGGCCTCGCGTGGTCCGCGTGGGCGTGGGTGATCACAGCTCGATCCACGGGCTTCTGCGGGTCGATTCCGAATTGTCCGAGAGGACAGTAGAGGCCAGACTGTCCCACTTTGAGTAACTCGCTCAAGGATTTTGGTCCGTTTCAGTGAATCACTCAAGCTAACCAAACCGCCGAGCGTCTCAAAGAGATCGCCACCACGGGAAGTCTTATATCACTAAACTCGCGTAGAGCGTCGCCCGAAACTCGCACCTGGAGTGGTTTACCGCCCAGTAGTTTACAGCCCAGTGGGTTCGCGCCGGATCTTATCACCGATCCGAACTTGCCCAGCCCGGGTGACCCAAGCGTTGATCCCGCGCAAATTGAGCGCCCTCCCCTCGGGTGAATTGACCAACCGACACGCCTCGTCTCCGAATCGACGTGCGAATTTGAGGCAGCCCGTGTGCGGCACTTCACTGATCGTGAGAAGAGCAGAACCCACTTCAAGAAGAGTGCCCGGAATGCAGTGGTCACTGCTCAGATCGAAGTCGACGTAGATTTGATCCCCACAGAGTGGCCAGCGCTCTCGGTCCCCGGCGATCAATCGAGCCGCTCTGGAATTCATCAAAGTGATCTGCATGCGGGGATGGGGGGAGCCGTCGGGAGTGCGCGACGAAGGCCGCGCCGACCAGTTATCACCGACAAGACCCAATTCAAGATCGAGTTCGACCTCATCGAGTACCACTCGCTCCCCGTCTCGAGGTCGGCAGACAATCAACTCGACCGTACCTTGAACTTGGGGAGCCTGCCGAACCTCGGAAAGAGCCGGGGCGATAGAGTCGTCGAGATGATTCACGGACCTACTTGTGCTAATTACGAGCCCACTTCTTCAAATTCGGAAGACGCCCTCTGAATCCGACTTCTGCCGTCAGCTCTTCACGGGCCGGTCAGGGACAGCTCTTGAATTCGAGACAGCCGAGATCGTCGAGAGTGAAACCGCAGTTGGGAAAGGGGTCAGAGGGCGGGGGGCCGTCTAGAAGTTGGTATTCGATAATCAAAGTCGCGTCGAGGATCGTGATCTGTGAATCACGGTCGAAGTTGCACGCCTCATCACAACGAATCACCTCAGGGCCGCCGGGATTGAAGGTCGCTTGCAGCAAGTTGACCGCGTCCGCGATATTGATCACGCCGTCGTCGTTACAGTCGGAGCGGACGTAGGAATTACTTTGGATCGGTTGAAACACGATCACCCCGCTTACGAGATCGACCGAAGCGGTCTCGACTCCCACCACTACCGTGTTGGTGACGGGAGGCTGACCAAGGTTATTAGAGAAGCTCACCGAAGTGGGTACGGGGCTGGTGGCATCGAGCGGGACCTCGGCGTTATAGATCACCTCAAGGTCGGCTTCGTCAGTGGAGGGAAAAACGATAGAAGACTGTCCCGTAAAGGAATAGACCGCACCGAGCGTAAACCCTGAGTCCCAGAGCGAAAACTCCGCAAAGTCGACTGAGCCTAGCGCTTCGATCGGTCCTACAAATCGGTAGTCCTGGGGAACGAGCCGATCGGGATCCGTCTCGACGGCCATCGCAAAGCCTTCGGTTTGGGGTGGCGTCGCCGCGCCCCCCGCTCCCGCCACAAACTCCGGGTTGGTCTGAATATCAAACGGTACCACGAGCCCTTCGATCACTTGAGTCTCACCAGGATTCCCTTGGGCGGTGTAGTTCAAGAAGAAGGAGCCCCCGACGAATCGAAAGGGTGGCGGTAGATCGAGAATTGTATTTTCGTAGGGAATCTCTTCAGGAGAGATAGCATTACCCGTCGAACTCACGACAACATTGACGGGAGGGTCACCCAGCGATTCGCAAAAATCCGCTCTTACTTCCACCGGTCCGACATCGGGAACAAAGTAATCGATCGTGAGCAGCTTTTGATTATCTTCGGCGGGCAACAACGCGCAGGCGGAGAGACAGATGATCACTCCATGAGTCACGCCGTCCGGCAAAACCGCGACGCTACTAAACTCAGCCGGAGCGCCGAGGTTGACCGTCATAAGAACGCCGCCGGTGTCGTCGGCCTGGTAGGCCTGAATGACCTCTTGGCAAACGCCGTAGGAGAGACCGAGAAGCGGTCCACCTTCGAGTGAGTCCATATAGACCTCGAGCCGCAGCTCTTGATAGGGAACAACGACAGCCGGACCCGCGAGTCGAAGTCTCCAATAGGGTGGCACCAGTTGACCATCGAGAGTGCCTTTGAAACCCGCGACCAAGATGACTGAAAGCAGTAGTGAAAACGAGCGCACGATGGAATCCTCTCCACGGCGTCAGAGAGTCGATACTTTGCCCTTTGCAGTGATCAACCGTTCGTTCGCCCATTGAACGTCAGTGACTCAATCAACATAGCTGAGAGGGGGAGCTGGGATCCATTGGAATTCGAGCGAAAACGGGTCGTCGCTCGAGTGACGTCATCTCAGACAGAATGGTGTTCCCAACAGGGCAGTGCACGTTCAAGCAATAGTTTGGAGAGGCAGAGCTTCTCTTCGAGAATCGTTCCATTCACTTCGAATTGACGTCACTACAAAACGCGCCGAGCGCCACTTCTTTAAGAGAGCTCATTCGGGCCGCTGGCAGTCCGTTGAAAAACTGCTTTCGATCCGGCCCCGGGACGCGAAGCACTCGAAGGCTTCTCTTTCAGATGACGAAGAGAGAAGTCGTATCATGGTTTCACTAGCCAGGTCTTCCGCGGCAAGCGATTGGGGTCTAGTGTCCTGTTCGAAAAGTTCGAGCAAGAATCGCCGGCCCTCGACCTCCCT
>CAYZYD010000589.1:0-2860 GCA_964482505.1 uncultured Planctomycetia bacterium
CCATGCGACCGAAAGATCGCCTATTCGGTACCGATTCCTCCGATACCGTTCAGTAGTCCCAAAGAACGACTCGCGGTATGCCTGAACTTCCCGAAGTAGAAACGACCCGACGAGTCCTCGCGCGGACCCTCACAGGCGTCCGCATCGCTCGGCTGTGGGTGCGCAATTACCAGCTTCGCTGGCCTGTGCCTCGGACGTTACCTCGCCGCGTCCAAGACGCGACGGTCCGGACCGTGAGAAGACGCGCGAAGTATCTCATCGTTGACTTCGAGACCGGCGGCCTGCTCGTCCACCTCGGGATGTCAGGCTCTTTGACCCTGAGTGATCGCGCGCCCGATCGACATGACCACATCATCATCGAGACGAGCTGCGGGGTCCGCTGGGTCTACTCCGACCCGCGCCGCTTCGGATCGTTCGATTGGATCGGCTCGGACGGTCGGCATCCGCGACTCGATTCGCTCGGCCCCGAACCATGGGACCCGGCCTTCTCGAGCGACTATCTCTACACGCTCACGCGCGGACGCCAGCGATCACTGCGCAATCTCCTGCTCGACAGCCGCGTGGTCGCGGGAGTCGGCAATATCTACGCGAGTGAAATCGCTTTTGTCGCGGGGATTCATCCGCTTCGCGCCGTCGGTCGCATTTCACAGGAGCGCTACGGACGACTGGTCGAGGCGACGCGCGAAGTGCTCACTCGAGCCATCGAGGCGGGGGGGACTACGCTGCGCGATTTTCGCTTTGGCGATTCTGAGTCGGGAGAGTACCAGCGAGCGCTCTGCGTTTACGACCGCGAAGGGCAGGCCTGCTGGAGGTGTCAACGCGTGATAAGGCGCCGCGTCGAGACTCAACGTTCACTCTATTATTGCCCGGGTTGCCAACGCTAGTGTCCTGTTCGGAAAGTTCGAGTGAGAACTCGAACTTTCCGAACAGGACACTAGCAGCTCGCCCAAGAACGGCCCTCGTGGCTCGAGCGCCGTCTTTCGGGCGGGCTGCTCGGGCCGCGGAAGGTTACCTTCGAGTTGTGGTGGGTGCACGAGGTCGCGAGCTTTTAGCGGCCTGTAAACTCGTCGTCTCTTGAGTCGAGCCGTCTCCTCCGGAGCCACCAGAAGACGACAAAGCCTGAGATCAACATTGCCGCTAACGGCAATTTGAGGGGATGGGGAAAGACGAACACCACGACGATCGCGATCAAGGCGACGAGCACTCCGAACGAAGGCTCAGACTTTGGTTCGTCGTCTTCGGGGATATCGACCGAGGCGTAATCAATCTCGTCGATATCGGCCCAACCCGTCTCGGCGTCACTGCCGCAATAGCGGCAGGCCCGGGCGTGGTCGGGGATGATCTCGCCGCAGTGGGGGCATTCCATAATTCTCTCCGCCGGTTGTGGCCCGAGACGATAGCATATTTTGACTGACGAATATCGGGCTGCTAGCGCTAGCCGACGCTATCCGTCGGTGGCGAATCGGCAGTCGCGGGGCAGCTGGCTCTATCGTGCACCGCGACACCGGGGCTCTTTGACGATCTGCTATCAGCCCCACGCGGTGTTTTTTTTGAGAATCTTGCCTCGTTCTTGTGCCGCGTGGCGAGATGCGAGTTAGGACCCAACCAACCCCTCGTGTCGGTGAGAAGGAACCTTGGCCGATTCCGCATTTCCCCCCCGAGCTGAGAAGCTGCTCGAGCAGATGGGCTGGATCTACCACTTCGCCCTGTCGCTCGTTCGCGACCCCGGGACCGCGGAAGATCTCTCCCAGGAGACTCTGCTCGCAGCGATCCGTCAGTGGCCCGACGCGAGTGGCTCGACCGAGGAGGAACTCGACCCCGAAAGCCCGCGGCTCAAGGCCTGGCTCAAGCGCGTCCTTCGCAATAAGGCGAGCGACAATCGTCGCCGCGACAGTCGGCGTTCGCAGCGCGAAGCGCGCGCGGCGAAGCCCGAAGTCGCGCCCTCGCGAGGGCCGGATCTGCTCGAGCGTGCCGAACTGCAGCAGTGCCTCGTCGACGCAGTCATGGCACTCGACGAACCCTACCGAGAGATCCTCCTGCTCCGCTACTTTGAGGGTCACTCGGTCGCAGCCGTCGCCAGCTTCCGCGATGCGTCCGAAGCGACCGTGCGGTCGCAGATCCGTCGGGGACTCACCAAGGTTCGCAGTCGACTCGACGCCGAGTACCAGGGTCGCGATGCCTGGTTCTTGAGCTGTGTCGCCTTCGTGGCGGCCCCTCCGGTCGGAATCGCCGGCGCGGCTTCGGGATCGATCGCGGCTTCGCAGGGAGCGGAGCTCGCGACCGAGCTCGGCGCGAAGGTGACCGGAACCACAAGCACGAGTGCTACTATCATCAGCCTAGGAGGCCTACTCATGTCATTCAAAGCGGCATCGATCGCGGCACTGGCCACGGCGCTCGTGGCCGGCGGAGCTCTCTACTACCTCAACCGTTCGGAGACGACTCCAGAGGTTGTCGACTCGCGAGATCAGGAACTCGCCTCCACCGAATCTTCGAGTGCGGTGACGACCGAGTTCGAAACCGCGGAACTCGAAGGTCGCGCCGCTGGGAGTGCGCCCGCAGACGAGACGAGTACTACGGCTAGGGCGGGGCAGACTGAAACTCTGGCGGGAATCGTCGTCGACGTCGATGGTCGACCGCTCGAAGGCATCGAGATCCTCGCTTCGAAGTCGTCCATTGAAGTTCCCGAACTCGAAGACTCTCCGCTCGGGCTGATTGTCGATCTCGATCTCTCGCAGCTGGAAGGGGTGGAAGTTCAGAATTACGAGGGCCTCACCGACGCGGACGGTCGTTTTGAACTGCAGGTCGCCGAGACGGGTCGGTACAGGGTCGTCGCGCTGGGCAGCGGTTATGAGCAGCAGTA
>CAYZYD010000590.1:0-2852 GCA_964482505.1 uncultured Planctomycetia bacterium
TCAATAATGCGGGCTGGTCCGCTTTGGGCTTGAGCATGCTGCTGCGAGGGGCGAGATGTTCGGTTGCGAGGGACGGATTTGATGCTCAACGACCAAGGAGGTCGCCTCCGGTCGAATCCGTCCGTCTGACGCCGCGAGCGGACGCCTTGCGACTTCTCGCTACGCGGTTCGTCAATAATGCGGGCTGGTCCGCTTTGGGCTTGAGCATGCTGCTGCGAGGGGCGAGGTGTTGGTTGCGGCGTCAAAGGGAGGGATTTGATGCTCAACGACCTTGGAGGTCGCCTGCGGTCGAATCGGTCCGGCTGACGCCGCGAGCGGGCGCCTTGCGACTTCTCGTTAACCGGTTCGTCAATAATGGGGGGCGCGGCTCTAACCGCTCACGGGCCGGGCTGATCGATGATCAATGGCGTGAGTTTGCTTAAGTCGTGAACCGAGTTTGACGCAGATATTCGTAGGCGACCACTCCGACCGCGGTGGCGAGATTGAGGCTGCGGTGAAAACGACCCGGCATCGGAATCTGGAAAAGCTGTTCGCGGTAGCGATCATAAAACCGCTCAGGCAGGCCGGAGGATTCTCGGCCGAAGACGAGAACGTCGCTCGTCGAGAATGAGAGTTGATAGAGCGTCCGGGTTCCTTTGGTCGAAGCAAATCTGAGGTCTTTCTCGCAAAACAGAGTCAAGAAGTGGTCCCAATCCGGATGCACTTCGAGGTCGAGGTGCTCCCAATAATCGAGACCCGCCTTCCGCAGATAGCGTTCCTCGAGCGAAAACCCCAGAGGTTCGACGAGATGAAGCCGGGCTCCGAGATTGACACAGAGCCGACCGATCGCGCCCGTGTTTTGGGGAATCTCGGGAGTGTAGAGGCAGATATGCAGAGTCGGGGGGCTCATGATAAGCCGAGGTCCTCGATCCCCTCTTCGTCAAACCCGAGATGGTGGCCGAGTTCGTGGAGGAGTGTGGTCCGAATCTGATCCCGGAGATCTTCGGGTGAACGCGAGAAGCGTTCGAGGTTTCGAATGAAGAGATAGATCGCCGCGGGCTCAAAGCTCGCTTCGAGAACCGAACGTTCGAGTCGATGGGTTCCCGTGTAGAGCCCCAAGGTGTCGGGGGGAAGCTTACCACGGCTCGATCGAACCGCGGACAGCGGCGGCAGTGCAAGCACGTGAATCGGGACTTCTCGCTCGACCACACTTCGCAGCTCGGGGGGAAGTTCTTTGAGCAGCGTCTCGATCTCGGACTCGACGAGTTCGATCGAGGCCGTTTGCGGACGTGGCGCGCCTTCGGGGTCGAGTCGGCGCGCCTCTTCGAAGAGACCGTCGGCTCGGCGCTCTTGGCCGAGAAAATCGTAACAGAGCCCCGCCCACCAACGGAGGTTTGCTTTGTCGGTGGTGGTCTCGCCTTCGAGTGCGAGCAGGTAATTGAGAGCGAGCTGCGGTTCACCAATTTGGTAGAGCACTTGGGCGAGATAAAAACGACGGAGGTACTCGGTATCTCCGTCTAAATCGTCCGGCATGCTCTCGAGCCTCTTTCGGGCCTCGCTCCACTCCTCGAGATCCATATGGGCGCAAGCGGCGAGCAGCAGCGCTTCCGATTCACTCTGATCAATCAAGTGAGCGACGATCTTGAGCGCCTCTTCGGGACGGTCGGCTTCGAGCGCTTGCCAACCTTCGCGGATCTCCTTGAGAACGACCTGCCCGGTATCGAAGCCTTGATCTCCGAGCCAGCGACCGATGTGAACCACCGATTCGGGAGGGAGCCGATGCCCTTCAGAGTGGAGGAAAGAATCGATCTGGGCCCCATTCTCGCGGAGTTGATCAAAGCTCGCTTCGGCCGTTTCCCAGGCGATGGACTTATCCTTTTGCGAGTGGATGAGAAGCGATTTGAGTTGTGAACCGCGGCTAATCTCGTCGACGAGGAACTCGTACTTGAGACGAGCCCCGGCGCAGATCAGTCCCGCGAACCGCTCGGGGTGGCGAAGCGCGCAAAAGCCGGCGAGGTATCCGCCCTGAGAGAAGCCGAGAACGACCGAGCGGGATCGATCGATCCGGTGGCGCTTTTCGACCTCGTCGAGCACTTGTAGAAGATGCGCTTCCGCTTGGAGCAAGTGCTTACGAAACTCGTCTTGATCGCCCCGATACTGGTACCAGGAGTAACCGATCTCGATCGAGTCGGCTTTGCGGATCTCGTAGGGATAGATCCCCGTAGGAATCACGAGCAACATCTCCCGGAGCTCGAGATGCCGCAGAATCCGACGAAACTTCTCCGCATTCATGCCCATCCCGTGGAGTGCGAGCAACAGCGGCTGCGGCGCTCTAGCCGCCGAATCACCGGGAATGATGAGACTTGAGCAGGTTATGACGAATGGAGTCTCAATCGACTCAATCGGTGAATTCAAGTGACGTCCTCACGAACCAATGAGTTGATTTTTCCTTGCTCTGGTCCCGAGCAATCCCTAAGGTTGATTCTGCTGAGCGTAGCTTTCGACCAGAAAGCAACCTTTTTCCCCCTTTTAAATTACCGGATTGAGCGCGAGCAGCTTGAGGGTTGTCACCCTCCGCTCGATCGATTGTTTGGTTGTTTCGGCTCATTGGGCTCGCAAGACTCCAGGTTCTCACCTGTCAGGCCTTTGGCTCAGCGACCTAAAAACGCCCGCAGGTGTTCGCAGATCCACGACTCCGTTTCCGAGCCGTACATTTAAGTTCGTCCAAACAGTTCTTCCAACCCCGATTGGTTGAGGGAGTAGTCTCTCTCGAGTCCCGCGTTATTCACGAGTCGCTTCGCGGTTCGTGAATAATGCGGGCTAGTGTCCTGTTCGGAAAGTTCGAGTGAGAACTCGGCGAGCCATTCGGCCTT
>CAYZYD010000591.1:0-2836 GCA_964482505.1 uncultured Planctomycetia bacterium
AACTCGACGATTTGGCGCCCGGCGAGGACTTAACGGGAGACGACGACGAAGAAAACTGGCGGCGGTAGCAGCCCGCAACATGTCTGAGCCTGATGGTGCGAAGTTGTTGGGTGTTCTTTCGACGTCAGATGAAGTGGATCGCTCGAAGGGCATGTTGGCTTCGATTGAGTCGGTTGGTCTATCTTGTCGGCGAGGGCATTGTGGTTTCTCGCTTTGCGGTTTAGGCATCATGTAGGTAGCAGTCGGTAAGTCATGGGGTCGAATGGCCGGCCTGTTGAGGAGTAGATCATGCCCATTTGTTTTTGGAGGCGGTTGGCGTCCGTGGGACTAGGGTGGCTCTTGCTGGCCGCAGCGCTCTTTGGGCAGGATAAGCCTGAGTCACGGTTTGCTGAGTATCAGTCGCTCGTCGACGAGTTTATCTACCAATCTCTAACCGAACGGCGCTCTTACAAGCTTTTGCGCGAACTTTGCGAGACCGCCCCCCACCGGCTCTCGGGGAGCCCCGGAGCCGCCTCGGCGGTTGAGTGGGCGCGTCAGACTATGATCGAACTCGGCTTTGAGAACGTGCGTCTCGAACCCTGCACGGTGCCGCATTGGGATCGAGGTCAGGTCGCTGAGTTGCGCTTCGCCGCCCCGGCTTACGCCGCTTCCGACCCTCTGCCGATCCTCGCCCTCGGCGGTAGCGTGGCCACCCCAGAGAATGGGATCAACGCCGAGGTGTTGAGGGTGCGCTCTTTCGAAGAGCTCAAGGAGCGGCGCGCGGAGGCTCCGGGGAAGATCGTCTTCTTCGACGTTCCGATGAGCGTGACCATGGCGAGTACCTTCTCCGCGTACAGTGCGGCGGTGGTCTTTCGCTCGCGAGGGGCGATCGAAGCGGCGAAGGCGGGGGCGGTGGCCGCGATCGTGCGTAGTATGACGACACGCCTCGACGACTCGCCGCACACGGGTGGCATGAGTTACCAGTCAAACGTCAAGCGGATTCCCACCGCTGCCGTCAGTACGCTCGGCGCGGAGCGGATCGCCCGACTTATCGAGAACGGCGAGACAGTTCGACTCTTCTATCGACAGGACTCGAGTTGGAAAGAGGAGAAGCCCTCGCACAACGTCATCGGCGAGTTGCGCGGTCGCGAAAAGCCGGAGGAGATTGTGCTCGTCGGCGGCCATCTCGATGGATGGGACATTGGTGAGGGCGCGCACGACGACGGCTCAGGCGTCTGCCATTCGCTCGGCGCACTCGATCTGATAGCAAAGCTGCCCGAGCGACCGCGCCGCACGATTCGCTGCGTCCTCTTTATGAACGAAGAGAATGGTCTTGCGGGAGCCCGCGCTTATTACGACCAGCACCGGGATGAAATGCCAAAGCACGTGCTCGCGCTCGAGTCGGACCGCGGTGGCTTCTCGCCGCGCGGATTCTCAACCGACTCGGGTCCCGAGGGACGGGCACTTTGCGAAGAGATCGCCAAGCTCTTCTGGGAGTTTGGCGCCAGTCGCATCATCCCCGGCGGTGGCGGCGCCGACATCTCTTTTATGCGTCAGAGCGGTGTACCCCTTGTCGGCTTCGTTCCCGATCCGCACCGCTACTTCGATGTCCACCATTCAGAACGCGATGTCTTCGCCCAGGTCAATGATCGTGAACTCTGTCTCGGCACCGCCTGTATCGCGGCGTTTCTCTATATCGTCGCTGAGCTCCCCGAGACCTTTCCACGTAATTCGGCGCCCGGGCGTTAGGCGAGTCTCGAGTTCACGACGTGCCCGCGTTCGAGCCCAGCAAAAAAAACGGCCGAGGATAGGCGCTACGCCTCTCCTCGGCCGCTTCTTATCACTTGAGCGGTTTATAGTCGAACGTACTCAAAGTCGATGTTCTGGCCATTGATTCCGCGGCTCGGGGCGGCGATCCAGTTCGCCATTTTGCCGCGGTCGGTCACCTGGTGCATGATCGACTGGAGGTAGTTGTTGTCGTCGGTCGTCAGCAGCCAGTTGGCGAGATTCTTCTCGAACTCTTCCTTGGTGATCAAATCACCGTCGGGGCTAAAGTAATTGCCCGAGTAGATGCCTTGGAATCGGTGGAAGCGCCGACTCGGCAACTTGAGTCGTTCTTGAACCCCAAGCTTTTCGAGGGTGCGGTTCCACTTGCGCAAGGCGCGTTCGCAGTCGGCTATGTAGTCTTCGCGCAGGATCTCGTTGACCGCGTTGCGGTAGGGGATTTCGGTCTCGACGAGCCGGCCGTCTTCCATGACCCACATCGTCTTCATCGCTTCGGCCGCGACGTGGTCTTCGTACTTCGTCGTCTCCTTGAACCGACCCTTGAGACCTTCTGAGAAGTAGTTCGCCGCATTCGAGCTGATCTCGCCGCCGAAGAGGTCGAGCGCAGAAGAGAACCAGTAATTGATCGTACGCTGGATAAGATCGAGGTCGATACCACCGACCTTGCGCGGATCGCCATCGGTTTCAATCGTCAGTTCGCCGCTCCGCTTGATGATGCGGTCGAGCCCAGTCTCGCCCACGAAGAGGTGGTGAGCCTCTTCCATCAGCATGAATTCGCAGGTGCGCGAGAGCGGGTCGAAGCCCGATTCGCTCAAACTCGCGAGTTGGTACTTTCCGTCGCGATCCATGAAGTGGGTGAAGGCAAAGAAGCTGAGCCAGTGGTCGCAAGGATTGTTAAAGGCGTTGAGGATTCGCGGGCGGTCTTCGTCGCCTGAGCGTCGCTGCAGCAGATCTTCGGCTTCGTCTCGACCATCTTTTCCGAAGTAACGGAAGAGCAGGTAGACCATCGCCCAGAGGTGTCGACCCTCTTCGACGTTGTCCTGGATGAGGTTGCGCATGTCGTAGAGCGAGG
>CAYZYD010000592.1:0-2820 GCA_964482505.1 uncultured Planctomycetia bacterium
GGAAGCGTTGGCTCTCCGGCCGGGCCCTTAGGACGCCGGTTCTTTTTTCTGGGGCTGAGAAGTGGGGGGGTTGGGAGCGGGACCCGAGCGCTTGCGAGCCTCCTTGAGAAACTCTTGGAATTCAGGTCGCTCTCGCAGTGATTTGAGATCGCCGTCTGAGAGGATCATATCCAGCGAGATCGTGGAACTCGTCAAGGCGATCTCAAGGGCACTGATCGCCTCGGGGAACTGTCGATTTCGCGCGTAAGCACAGCCGAGATTGTAGTGCAGTCCGCGGATTTCGTCGAAGAGCGAGAGTCGCAGCACCTGATTCTGCGAGCGCTCGGCGAGATCTTGGAGGATCGTCAACTTCTGCATGGTGTGCTTGACCGACTTCGAAAAGTCGGAGATCTCGTAGTAAATTTCGGCGAGGTCTTCGTGCGCTGCCACGTGAGTTGAGAGGTTGGCAGGCGTCAGAGGTTGTTCGAGCACTTTGGCCAGGAGGGCGATCCGCTGATCGAGGTAACGCGTTTCTCCGAGTCGCGCTGCGAGAAACTCAGCCTCGCGCACGAGCCACTCTTCGCTCAGGAAATCGTCGATAAGCTCGGGCAGGTCGTCGAGAACTTCTTTGGCTTGAACATCGCTCAAAGCTCGTGCGGCACGAGACCTTAACGCAATTGTCTCGTCCTCGTCGGTGAAGAGCCGCCAGAGTTCTGGGACCGCGATTTCCCGCATCTTTGCGAACCCTTTGAATTGACCGCGGTACTGGACGCGCTCTTGAGTTCGGGCCACCCGACGCAACTCTCCGCGCACCGCGAGTCTCTGCAGTCGCTCCCAATCGGTCCCAGCGATCCGACCCTCGGCCGCTTCGACCCCCAAGAGACCCCACTGCGCGAGCTCTTCGAGGGTTGCCTGCTTCTTTACTACTCGCTCCACTAAATCGGGGGGCAATTTGGATTGCTCGGATTGGGCCTGGTCGTCCTTCGGAGAGACCTCCTGGGCCGAGAGCGGAGCTAGCAATATCAAGCAGAGCAGAGTGATTCGTTTCATAGTTACTTTCAGTAGCGGATCCGCTCCTTGAGAAGAGAGTTAAGGTATTCTGCCACCGTCAGCTCTCGGGGCGGATTACCGCGGAGAGTCAACCAACGATCGCTTCACCCACTTCTGTTATCGCAACAACTCCTGATTGGTATGAGCGCTATTCAGAAACGGGTCAACGGGAGCTCGTAGTGGGCCCCGAGCGATCCGCTCGTCACGTTCAGTGAATCCTCTTGAGCAGCGCCGCGTAGCCACCGTCTGACCGTTCCTCTCCAGGCAGCGATAATCGCTGATCGAGAAGTCGGACTCCAGGATTCTGGTGGAGGAAGTGCTGCACCATCTCTTCATTCTCAGACGGCTCAATCGAGCAGGTCGAGTAGAGCAGATGACCACCCGCGCCCAGATACTCCAACCCCGCTTTAAGCAGCTTTCGCTGCAGACGGTGCAGTCCCTGTAAAATTTCGGGAAGGAACCGGAGCCGAGCCTCGTGCCTCTTCGCAAAGACCCCCGTATTGGAGCAGGGCACGTCGATGAGAATCTCGTCAAACTTCTCGCGAAACCGAATCTGGTCGGGTTGCGCTGGCAGCTTTTCGAGCTCGACCTTCGTCGCTCCCCAACTCAACTCGGAACCAGGACGCCCGGTCGCGCCGAGTCGAGTGAGATTCGCGCGAAGACGTTCGATCTTTGAGTCCGATACGTCGCAGGCGATTGCGCGGCGGTAGTCACCTCGATCGAGAAGCGCACACAACTTGCCGCCGGGAGCCGCGCAGAGGTCGAGAAGAGTCGCACTCGGGGCGGCCGGCAGGAGTTCGCAGGCTTGGTAGGCCGTCTTGTCTTGGATCCAGAATTGACCCTCGTCGTAACCGGGTAGCCGCTCGATTGGAGCCGATCGCGGGAGTTCAAAGACCTGCTCGAGCTCGGTAGCCTGAACATCGTATCCCGCGAGTTTCGCCTTTCGACTCCAGAGCCCCGGACTGACTTCGCGCTTGAGCACGGCGTAGACTGGAGAGACACCGTTGTTCCAATCGAGGATCTGGAATAACTCAGAGTCGTTGTACCGAGCTCTCCAGATTCGAATCATCTCGACGGGGTGTGCATAACGAAAAGCGATCGACTCAACTTCGTTGCGCACGACCTTCCGAATTCCCGGTAGCCGCGCAAACCCGTCCGCCGTCCGAAAGACCTCGTAATCCTGCGCCGGAGGCGGGGGATTCTCGATGGGCACGAGTTCGCGGGTGATCCTTCTGAGCACTCCGTTGACGATCGTCGATCCCGATTCGAGTCGTTGCTTAAAAGCCTCGATCGTCTCGTGGACAGCGGCATGATCGGGAACTCGCATGTAGATGAGCTGGTAGAGCCCGAGGTAGATCGCTTCGAGAATCGTCGGTTCATAGTCGGGGAGCGGTCGGTTGAGACAGAAGCGCGCGAGGGTCTCCAGAGTATGTCGATAGTCGACAATTCCGTAGATCGCTTGGCGAACCCAGCGCTGATCTTCAATGCTCAGTTGCGACTCTTCTAAGACCCGATCGACCGTCCGCTCGACATAGTTCGGTCGGTTAGACCAGCGCATCAGGATCTCGAGGGCGGCGGCCCGTGAGTTAGAGACTCGGGTGGGGAGGGGGCGAGGAGACAAACTGAGTTCCCGGGGTCAGAGGGTTACCACGTAAGAAGTCATCGGCGGGAAGCGAACGTTTGCCCGCGCGTTGAAGTTGGGTCAAGATAATCGTTTCGGTGCCCGCAGAACCACAAGAGACATCGATGCCCACCGGGGTCAACTCGCGCACAGTGCCGGGCGCGAGGGCG
>CAYZYD010000593.1:0-2814 GCA_964482505.1 uncultured Planctomycetia bacterium
AGGAAGCTCGGCCTCCCGCGCGGAATGAGTTTTCGGGCGGGCTGCTAGGCTTCCCAACCCCTGGAAGGGTCGGGGCGGGACTACTCCCGAAGAAATACTCTCTTGCGTAGCCTGAGATATAAGCCAGCTGCGTCGACAGCTCGATCCACCTAAGAGCAACCAGCGCCTTGACGACTCTGAGGGGATATTTGAAGACTCGACTCCGAAAGGAAATTCGGGCGGGGAAGTCATTGTTTTGGAAGCCGTCAGAAAGATTGTAGACCTTGTGAGGGAAGTGGCGCTGGGCGAAGGCGCTCCCTTTACCATTTCGGTAGTACATCTTGATGACACGCCAGAAGCTCTCCGGGAGTGGGTGGCTGACAAAGGAGCTCGGTGCGATGGCTACACGATATCCTGCCTCTCGGGCTCGATGTCTCAGAAGAGGATCCAAGCCTCTGACCAGCTCTTCGTCCTCTCCTCCGATCTCACGAAAAACCGATTTTCTCATCGCGAGACAGGGATGCTGAACCATGTCCGAATCCGTGAGCTGTTCGACGACTGGAAAGAGGCGGCGGGGGATTTGCCTGCTCGCTACTCGCTGGAACCAGGAGGACTCGCGGGGAATCACCGTGCTTGCTCCAACGATTCCGAGGTCGGGATTCTCCTCAAGGCATTGAATGAGATTCTCTAGTAAGTCTGCATGACCGATCACGGTATCGTCGTCCATGGTAAACACTATGTCGGCGACAGATTCGTCGACCCCACGGTTGATCGCACGACCTTGGCGGTTGTCGCCAACGATGAGCAGGACTTCGAACGCCTGCAACGATTGCGACCTGAGATCGTCCAGAAGTTGTTCCAGCAGGCCGGAGCGATCGCCATCCCTGGTCGGAATGATGATCGAGGCGCTCGGCTTACCTGAACCGTATTCGACCCTCTCCACGCGAACTTTAGGTTGAGGGTCTGACGATTGGGGAGCTGATATACTGAGGCTTGAATCGGAGGCCTCTGTGGCCGATGGCGTCATTGTGCTGTCTCTCCTTTACGGGCTTTATCGGTCGACTCGAGTCGTTGGTTGAGGGCCCTCCGGTGAAATCGGGGTGTCGTCACGATTTGATAAGCAAAATGGTCACTGGCGGAGGTGGCCGAGCAATTGTGCACGTGATCCGAGTACCTTTGATTTTTGATAAGTTCAGAATAGAGAAAGTATTATGAGCTCTAGGCTGGCCGTTTTGGGTCTTATTCTTATCGTGGTCGCCTCAGTACCGGCATTTTTTGCAATGAAGGACCTGCTCCCGCCAATTTCCAACGGTCAGCAGCAGCGACCATCAAGCCAAGTGCGGACCCAGCCACCGGACCAGGCGGCGAAACAGACGCAAACGACACCAAGGAGCCCGGGCACTTTGCCGCAGGTGGACGCGGTGCGTAAACCTTCGGGCCCGGCGCGGCTAGAAGTCCCTATCCACTACCGTCCCGAATCTCAGTCCTTCGGGGTTTTGCGTCTAGAGTCCGAAGTTGATGGCGAGATTCGAGAGCTGAAGCCCACCGAAAACCTTGCTCTGAGTATCGCCCCTGACTCCGTTCTGAAGTGCGACGGGGTCTCACTTCTTCACGGAGAAGAGGTCGAATTAGGCGACGAGTTCATCGACGTTTTGTACTTCAACCGAACCCGGTCGAATCCCGAGCTTATCCGTCCCTTGGTATTGGTCGTTTGTCACGGGGAAGAGACTCGATTCAGACTGCGCGGAACTTCGCTTCTTCCCGAGGGGGATACGCTCTTTGCAACTCTCAAGTCTCAAGACGATCCGGTGGCAGGAGGAGCGAGTCTAATTGAGCAAGGGGAATTTGAGATATTAATCAGTATCCCCACGCGGCTCCACTCGGGCACATTCCGCCTGTTCCTATCGTGGACTAGAAGCCCAGTCGACCCCAATAGTACTGAGGCATTGGCTCAAGCACTTGACGTGGAGATTCCCCCTGAGATCACTATTCGACGCAGCATTTATCTCGGTGCTAAAGAGCTTGAAGTCGCGCAGGATGAAGAGATCAAAACTTATTACCGCGAAGTGGTGCTCGAGGCTCAGACTGCTCGAGATGCCGTGCTCGCGCTCTCTGCTTATCTTCGAGGCCAGGAGGAAGGCAAGTATGAGAAGAAATTCCTTGAAGATGAACTCCGCCGAAAGGCATTTGCGAAATCATTCTTCAACAAGAGATTACGCCAGCTCGTAGATTCAAAAGGACGAATTCGAAAGAAGCACTGGCAACACTTTATCGATCAAGAGTTACCCGAACGTTGGAGAGAGTTACGAGATCGTGTTCCCTATCCAAAGCGCTATCCCGGCCTGAGTAAGAACCTGGGGCTTCTCTTTGAAGAGCTTCATACGCTCTTCCGACACGAGAGTGAAATGCTCCGGGGAAACGCTCAAGCTGCTGGTGATCCCGAGTTTGGTCCCCAGCTATCTCGCGAAATCTCGATTAAGTATATCAATCGGGTGCTAGTAAGGATTCAGAAGGAGATCCCCCTCACTTCTCAGTAAGGGCTATCTCTAATTCTCCCTGTTGATACTTAAGCAATTGACCACTGGGTGAAACCCAGAACTTTGCTTCGAGGCCTGTCGTGGAAAAGGCGTAACGAATCCACTTGGAGTCGTCGTGGGTTTCAACCCGCTCCCGCTTGATCGTTGCCTCTAGGTAAGCGCCAGTTTGGGGCTGGAGGAGAGGCACCGTTTTGAGGCCTAGCGTATGGGCACAGGAAGCGAGTATTAGAACGTGCTCGAAGCACTGCTCTGAGAATAGAAAGCAACCCGAACGGTAAATGACGTCGCGGGCCTCGAC
>CAYZYD010000594.1:0-2808 GCA_964482505.1 uncultured Planctomycetia bacterium
ACCCGCAACCACCGGATCGACAGTCCGGTACTCTAACCAATTGAGCTACGTCCCCGCGGATGGCTGCTCGTCAGATCGCGATAACAATGCAGTCTGACCTTGAGTGGTCACATACGCGAGAACGGGAAATCTATCATCGTCTCGAGATCATTGTCCAGAGGAATTCTCACCTTCGTAAGCCGGATCGGTTTAGGACTTTTGCCCTTTTTTATCGCGACTCGGCTCGGGGTCAAAAGGACCAGATCACGGGGATCAGGGTGCCGAGAACCAGCCAGACGATCAGGACGAGGGGGAAGCCGACCCGGACAAAGTCAAAGAAGCGATAGCCCCCAGCTCCGTAGACCAGGGTGTTTGTCTGGTAGCCGATCGGGGTCAAGAAGCTACAGCTCGCGCCGTAGGCGACTGCCATGATAAATGGTGTCGCGCTGACGCCGAGTTGACCTGCGAGGGCGATCGCGATCGGGACCATGACCGCAGCGATAGCGGTGTTTGAGACGCACTCCGTCAGTATCGTGGTCATAACGAGCGCCACGAAAATCAGGAGGTGTGGCCCACCAAATCGGAAGAGATCGATGAGGCCTTGCGCGACCCAATTCGCAGTGCCCGTCGACTGCATCGCTTCGCCCAGTGCGAGAGTACCGGCGATCAGAATCAAGACGCGCCAGTGGATCGCCTCGTAGATCTTCCCCGCTGAGAGACAACCCGTCAGCACCATCGCGGTCGCGCCCGAGAGGGCGATCGCGGCCATCGAGAAGAGGCCGAGCGAGAGTGCGACGATCACTCCGAAGAGGATCGCGATGGCCACGCGGGCGCGGCTCTTTCGCACGAGGATATGATCGACCTCGTTCATCAGAACCAGACCCTCCTCCGTCCCGGCGCGTTTGAGATCCATCTCGGTTCCCTGTACCAGCAACAGGTCTCCGACCCGCAGCGGGTGCTCTGAGATCTTACGTTTGAGGTGCATCCCGTGCCGCTGAATGGCGAGGACATTGAGGCTGTAGTGAAGTCTAAAGTGCGCCTCTTCGAGTCTCTGTCCCACGTAAGGGGAGTTGGGGAGGATCAGAAGTTCGGCGAGTTCGGTCTCCTTGCTCGAGACGTCGACCGACTCGGCCGCAAGGATCTCTTCGAGCGTTTCGAGCCCATCCTCTTCGTGGAGCTTCATCAGCTCCTGGATCTGTCCTGCGATCACGAGCGCGTCGTCGCTCGCCAGCACGAGATCCTGAAAGGGGGGCCAGAGGATGCGCTCGCCCCGGATGATCTGGAGGATACGAACTCCGCGCGCGTCGAAGAGTACCGTGTCGGCGAAGCGTTGGTTGGCGAGTACGCCCCCCGGCTTGATGCGCAGTTCGGTGACGTAGTCCTTGAGGTCCGTTCCGCCGCCCGTCATCGAAGTGATCGTTTGACGCTCCGGGAGTAGATACTTGGCGCCGAAGATCAGATAGACGAGGCCAAAGCTTACGAGGAGGATTCCGAGGCCCGTAAAATCGAACATACTGGGGACGTAGAGTTCGAGATCCTGCTGGCGGTTTGTGCTTTCGACGATCGACGCCACCATGATATTGGTCGACGTTCCGATGAGGGTGCAGGTCCCGCCGAGGATCGCGGCAAACGAAAGCGGTATGAGGAGTCGCGACGGGTTGATCCCGAGTTTACGAGAGAGTCCGAGGACCACCGGAATAAACATCGCAACGACTGGGGTGTTGTTCAAAAACGCTGACGAAATCGCGACGATCGAGAGGATGAGGAGCTTGAGTCGCAGCTCATTGCCACCACTCCAGCGTTCGAGTCGATTTGCCAGTACACCCAGGGCCCCGGTTCGCAGGAGTCCTTCGGAGACGACGAAGAGTGCGCCGACTCCGATCACGGCCGGGTGCCCGAAGCCCGCGAGGGCTTTGGGTACGCTGAGGATCCCCGTAAATATCAGCGTGAGAACCATCAGGATCGCCACAACGTCGACTGGGAGCCATTCTCTGGCGAAGCAGATAAACGCGGTCAGCATGATGCCGAGGACGATGAGGATCTCGGGTTCCATGGGCGCGTGGTTTCATTGCTGGCGCGTGGGTGTGATTGACCGTCGGGTTACAGGGCGTCGAGCAATTTGCAGCGTATCCGCCCGAAAAAATCGACTCGGCCACGATGTCGACGATCTTTCTCCGCTCCGCAGCTGCGCGAGAAACGCAGGCGAGTTGCCAATTCGCTTGCGCTTCGCGACAGGCACAGAATTCGAACTGTCGCCTTCGTGGCTCGACCGCCGTTTTTCGGGCGGGCTGCTATTCGGCTCGCGAGCAGCGTCGCCGGAGGCTACCATGTTTCTTTGCGAATTTCGCAGCTATCGGCCGAGCTCGCGCAGGGAGCCATTCCTCGTCTGGGAGTTGAAACCATCACCAAACTCACGATCGATCGAAAGCGTTATCGAGTCGTCGTTGTCGGGGCTGGCGTGGCCGGGTTGGCGACGGCGAGAGGGTTAGTCCTGACCGGAGTGCCCGAGGTGCTCGTGGTCGAGGCTGAGAAGACGACGGCGACGCACGCTTCGGGTCGCAACGCCGGTATGATCCGCACTGCGATCGAGGATCCGACTCTCGCGAGTTATGCACTCGAAGGACGCAGTGAGATCGAATCGCTCGCCCGGGCTGACGAGGGCCCCGCAGTGCACTTTGCACAGACCGGCTCCTACCTTGTCGGAGCGCAGTCACTCCCCGAGGCGGTCGTGGCCCGCGCCGCTCACGAGTGGGTGAGCCCGGCCCGACTTCGCAAGGCCACGCCGATTCTTGACGGGGCGTCGCTCAGTGATGCGATCCTTTGGACACC
>CAYZYD010000595.1:0-2800 GCA_964482505.1 uncultured Planctomycetia bacterium
GTATTGTTGATGTCTGCGAGCTGTTCCGTCCTGCCAGCATCGTTGTTCGCTTCGAGAAACCCTCCACTGCGATCAGCGCCACGGATGAACAACAGTCTCGGGCTCACCTGCGCTTCGGCCGAGGCAGCCAGCGCGCTGGCCATGACAAGAGCCAAGCAGGAGACTGCGGTACGGTGCAACGTCGTCGGCAATGGCCGACTGCGGCGAGCGGCTGAACAGCGTCAAGAGCTGGCTCAAGGAGAGGGGGATCGGGTGGAACGAGCTGAGCGGGCAAAGATCATCGAGTCGCAGGTCGCCGAGTTACCGTTGGAACAGCGCGAACTGATCGCGCTCCAGTTCTACGTCGGCTTGAGTCAGCGTGAGATGGCAGCGGTGCTCGACCTTCCCCGTTCGACCGTGCAGTCACGCGTTCGGTGTGCCCTCGAGTCACTGCGCGACAAACTCCGTGGCTCAGGACACGCGGCGCTCATTCCCGCCCTCGAACCAGTGCTCACCCAGACTCCGGCCTTGCCCGTGCCCGAAGCGCTGTCTATGACGCTCGACTCCCTCGCCTCGTCGGCCTCGACCACGGCGGTAGCGACGACGACAGGCGCCACTCTTTCGAGTGGCACCGTAGGAGGAATCATCGTGAATCAAACCCTGACGATCGCCATCACCTCCGGTCTTCTGATCGGTGGGCTCAGTTTCTTTGCCGGTCGCGTAAGCGGCCCGAGTAAAGCCGCGGATAGCTTGAGCCGAACGTCGAAGGCACGGACAGGCTACCGAGAGATTGAGGTCGATAAGCTCGAGCAACTCGAGTCGGAACTCGAGAGCCTTAAGGTCCGGAAGCAGGCCTTCGCAAGTGAAAACCAGAGCCTCAAGCGAACCATCGAGCAGCTCGAATCTCAGCTCGCTACAAATGCCGTCCCCAATCCCGATAGCGCGGCGGCTCGCAGTACCGATTCGACCGCACCGAACGACTTCGATACTTGTGGGCAACTCCTCGGCGAGAATCTCGAGCTCGTAGCGCGTATCGCTCTCGATAATGATCGCACGTTACTTGCGACCGAGCGGGCGAAGGTGATGAAAATCCAATCAGAACTTGTCCAGTTGATCGGCGAGGTCTCAGAGATCACGACCCAACCGCTCTATGACGGAGAGTTTGGCCCAAAGATTTTCGATATGTTTTACGGGGCGGGGCTCCAGCTCTCCGAGGGGGACCGAGCTCGAGTCCGCGAGATTTCTGACCGGGTGCGGCAAGCGCACCTCGACGAGATCGACCTCGACCAAGCAGCGGCGATCGAACGTTACGCCAACCGCACGAGTATGCTCGACGAGATCTCCGCGGAACTCCGCCAAATCATGCCTGAGGACTCTCGCGCCGCGTTTGAACGGATGGACGGCGTCGCTCGCGAACTCACGGCGGGAGGCCGAGCCGAGATTCAGATCGGGGTCGACACCAAGGACTTTGACCAGGAGTTCGAATCGCGAGTGCTCGAGTCGTGGCGCGATATCTACGCCTACGACGCCGACCGTGAAGGCGAGGTCGCGGAAATCTCAAAGCGGCTAAGTCGCGAGTACCGACGTTACTACCAAGAACGGCTCGCCGAGAATTCTGAGTTTGATCCGAACAGCTTCGAGGCTCGCATGGAATTCATGGCGATCCAGACTCAGGCCGAGCGACAGGTCCTCGAACTTCTCAGCCTTGAGCAGAGGGAGCAGAGCACTCAGCGGTTGCCGGCCTTCTTCTCGGTGACGTCGGGATCCAATGTCCGCATCGATCGCACCGCAGGAGGGCACTTTTAGATCGCACCTCAGTAGCGGGTCGGGCAGCTCTTGACCCGGTTACCGAAGCGGGAGTACGTAGCTTTCTGGATACCGGCGGCGATTTCGTCGGGCCAAAAATTGGGCTGGCGAGCGTGAGCTCGTCCTCGCGACTTCCGCGTTCGCCTCCGCATTTTCCGGGCGACTCGAGAAAAATTACCCGCGAGAATTCAAAATCCAAAAAATTAACGAAAGCGCTTTAGGGGCCCGATTTGACGGTTCCTGGCCAATTTGAGCGGATTTGCGGGGGGCGCCCGGGATTCGCTTGCAAAGCCGGCGTTGACAACGAGCCCATAAAACCGGGACAATCCGCGCTTTGGGGCTCCCCGTTGGAGCGCCGACTTTCTGCTTTTTAGAAGGAGGGCCACGTGGCCCAAGGTACCATCAGGAAACTTGTCAGCGACAAGGGATTTGGCTTTATCGAGAGCGATGGCGAAGATCTCTTCTTCCATAGTTCTGCACTGCAAGACGCTCGCTTCGATGATTTGAGAGAAGGCCAGTCGGTCGAGTTCTCATTAGGACACGGACCCAAAGGTCCACGCGCTGAGAACGTCGTCGTCCTCTAGTTGCGTTGAGATTAAAAATTCGGGGGCGCCTGTATTCAGGCGTCCCCGATTTTTTTTTGGCCCGGGCTCGCTAATCGAAGACTTTCGCCTCGAGGGATGGCTTCTCGGGCTGAGGACCTTTCGACGTCATATAGGCGAGCGCCATGATCGCGACAAGGTCGACAAAGAGCCCCGGTATGAACGCCGTATCTGATTTGTTGATAGCGGCGAAACCGACCCCGATAGCAAGGCCCAGAGCGACCGCGCTACCGATTGGAATCAATGCTCGGGCCCCCCAGCCCTTTCGCCACGCCATGACCGTGAGAACGATCTCCGCGATGAGAATCATCAATCCTCCAATAAGGTTGGGTTGAACGACCCTCTGCTTGAGTCGCGTACCTAGCAGCCCGTTGAAAAACTGCTTTCGATGCGGGAGGTCGAGAATTCGAGCC
>CAYZYD010000596.1:0-2788 GCA_964482505.1 uncultured Planctomycetia bacterium
TGGCGGCGCGCCTCTGAGCCGTGTGCGAGGAGCGAACGCAGCGCTTCCGCGGCGGCTCGGTTGGCCTCGAGGGCCGCGAAAATCTCTCCGCGTTTCTCGCTCAAGAACGCGATTCGATCATTCGTTTGAGTGAGCAGCTCGGCGTGCATCGGTCGCTCCGGCGCGAGCTCGAGCGCTCGTTCGTGCGGGGGCAAACTACGGCGAAAGAGCGCGAGGGCCTGGTCTTCGTCGCCCCGCTTCATCGCGATCCGACCCAGCCGGTAGGCGGCGCGGTATCGATGCGTCAACAGCTCGAGTTGGTCTGAGCGGCGCACCGCAGCTTCTTGCGCATCGGACTCGAGCTTGTTGAGTCCCAGCTGGCGAGAGGTGGCCTCGAAGAGTCGGCGGTAGCTTTCGCTCGCCAGCGCGTATTCGGCGCCTTCGTAGGCGAGCCCACCGAGCAAGCGATCGACTCGGGGTAGCCACTTCTCGCGCAACGCGTTCTCGGAGTGCGCTTCGATCGCACGGCTCAGCGCTTGGGCCACCGCGATCGCCGCTTGGCCCCGACCCGCGCGCGCGAGCCGCTGGGCCCGCAACCGCTGTTGGTTCCAAGCCGCCTCGACCTGACCCACCTCGACGAGCCGAATCGCGAGTTGGTTCAGAGCCTCCGCTTCGCCGAAGAGCGCTTCCCGAAACTCGTCTTCACTGCGTGCGGTCTCGGCGATCTGCGCCCAGAAGCTTTGGCGGTTTTCGAGGTACTTCAAGTTGTCAGGTGAGCTCTCGAGCAATTCCGCGATGATCTGCTCGCCTTCTCGGAAACGCCCGAGTCGCCAGTAGGTCATAGCGAGCCCGTGCTGGTAGTTCGGATTGGCGGGTTCGGTGGCGATGAGATCGCGATCGATCGCAAGCTTCTCGAGGTAATACTCGCGCGCCGCCTCGGGATCACCCGAGTCGCTCAGGACATCACCCATGCGCTCGTACCCGACCGCGAGATCATTGAGATGGCGGGGATGGCGAGGGAACTCCTCGACGAGAGCCTGCGTGACGGCGAGGCTCTGCCGATACTCCGCTTCTGCGGTCTTGAGATCGCCTCGGCTCAGGGCGATCCGACCGAGTGCGTCGCGCGCGACCGCTATCCGGTTGCGGTTCAAGATATCTCGGGGATGGCTCTCGTAGATCGCCTTACGAGCTTCGATGAGTTTTGTGTAGATCTTCTCCGCGCTTCCGAGATTCCCGCGAGCGTAGGCGAGCTGCCCCTTTCGCTCGAGGGCGACGGCTTCGATCTGCCTCGCATCAAAATCTTCGGGATCCTCCTTGAGAAGCATCGCTGCGATCTCGAGCTCGCTCTTGACCCGAGCTTCGGCGGCCTCGTAGTCGCGCTCGATCAAATCGATACGCGCCCCGAGATCGACTCCGTAGGCCCGGTCCTGGTGGAGTTTTCGAGCGAGCTTCGAATCGAGCGCTTCTGACTCGAGCGTCTCCTCGACGATCGCGAGCCCTAACTCGATGACTTTGTCTGCATCCTCGAGTTCGCCGAGCTCGATCCGCGCTTCCCCGAGCGTCATCAAACTTCGGGCGATACCAGCTCTGAGTCTCGGAGAGTCGGGCTTCTCCTGAGCGAGCCGCTCGAAGTACTGACTCGTGACGAGCAAGAGGTCGCGCTGGAGTTCGCGGTTGCCGACGATGTCCGCAAGTCGGTGGCAGATCGTATCGGTGATGAGCTCAGCGCCCTCTTGGGCGAGCGCGAATCGACTCTCGGCCGCCTCGAGTCGCCGGGCCGCAAGCTTGCGATTCGATTCGGACTGCCGGTAGAGAACTGCGAAGACAACGCTCGAGGCGACGAGCAGAAAGAGTGTCACGAGGCTGAGGGCGAAGAGTCCGGGGTTGCGTCGCGCGAAGAGCCGTACGGTGTAGAGCCCGCTCGGGATCCGGATGCCGATCGGTTCGCGTCGGAGGATGCGTTCGAGATCGCGCGCGAACTCGCTCGCCGAGGCGTAACGACTTGCGGGTCGCTTTTCGAGGGCGTGCAAGATCACGGCTTCGAGATCACCGCTGAGTTCGGGGCGCAGATTTCGGGGTCGCGTCGGCGAGGCCTCGGCGATTGTGCGGATCGCGGCCGGGAGCGGTTGTCTCTCCACCTCGAAGGGGCGCCGCCCGCAAACGAGTTCGTAGAGGATGACTCCGAGAGCGTGCACGTCGGTGCGCACATCGATCTGGCTCGAATCCCCGGAGACTTGCTCGGGGCTCATGTTGGGGAGGGTGCCCACGAATTGTCCCGTCTGGGTCTCAAGCCGCTCTTCGCTCGCTTCGGTCAACTTTGCAATCCCGAAGTCGAGAAGCTTGGTCTGTCCGTCGCGCGTGACGAGGATATTGGCAGGTTTGAGATCGCGGTGGATGATCCCGCGACCGTGGGCGTGCTGGACGGCGGACGCGATCTCGGCGACGAGCTCGACCGCGCGCTCCCAATCGACCTTCTCATGACTCGCGTACTGATCGAGCGGGACGCCTTCGACAAACTCGAGCACGATGTATGGCCGCTCGCCCGATTCGGTGTCGACGCGTCCCGTCTCGTAGATCGGAGCGATGCCGGGGTGGCTGAGCCGGCCGAGCGCTTCGATCTCGTCGTCAAATCGGCGCGCGGCTTCGGCGGGAAAGCGTGGGGTTGAGAGCACCTTGATCGCGACGCGTCGTTTCGGCTTGGCCTGCTCTGCTTCGTAGACGCTCCCCATCCCGCCCCGACCGATAAAACCCCGAAATAAAAAGCCCGGAAAAGCATAAAAAGAAAAATAGAACATTCCAAACAAGAGAC
>CAYZYD010000597.1:0-2787 GCA_964482505.1 uncultured Planctomycetia bacterium
CAGCAGACCCAGTTTCAGCAAGACCCAGTTTCAGCAAGACCCGGATTCAGCCGAGCTGGACTGGTGTCTCACCAACCTAGAATGCTATTCAGCCTCGGCGACAGCGTCAAGATAGGCTAAACCTCGACCGGCTCCCTAGGAAGAGAAGAACCCATCGAGCTCAATTCGGCTCAAGAGAAGGCAATCCAGCACCGCGAGGGCCCCCTCATGATCGTGGCGGGACCGGGGAGCGGGAAAACCCACGTGGTGACGAGGCGCATCGCGCGGCTCGTCGCCAGCGGAGCGGCCCCTGAGCGCATTCTCGCGATTACCTTTACGAACAAGGCGGCCCGAGAAATGGCCGCGAGCACCACGAATCTGATCACCCCGAGTGACCCGACCGCCTTCGACCCGGGCTCGTTTGGCGACGACCCCTGGAATCTCCGCTCGTCGGGCCTCGCCGGATCACCGATCGTCTCGACCTTCCACAGCTTCTGTGCCCGTCTCTTGCGCCGGGAGATCTACCGAGTCGAGCCGTACTCCTCGAACTTCACAATCTACGATACGACCGATCAAAAGAGCCTGATCGAAGAGGCCGTCCAGAGCCTCGACCTCGACAAGAAGAGCTTTCCCGCCGGCAGTGTGTCGCATTGGATCAGCCGTCTTAAGAACAGTCTGCGCGGCCCCGAGGATGTCGCCGAGGAGAGCAGCACCTTCAAAGAGGACGCGTACGCCAAGATCTACGCGCGTTACCAGAAGCTACTCGAGGAGCGCAACAGCCTCGATTTTGACGACCTCCTGCTCGTGACCCTGCGCGTCTTGACGGAACACCCCGACGTCCTCGAGCGTCGACAGTGGGAGCACGAGTTTCTGCTCGTCGATGAATTTCAAGACACCAATCGGCCCCAGTACGCGATCGCCAAACTGCTCGCGCTGCGGCACCGCAATCTCGCGATCACTGGAGACCCCGACCAGTCGATTTACTCGTGGCGCGGGGCGGCCCCGTCAAACTTCGAGGACTTTAAGCGCGACTTCCCCGAGTTCGAAACGGTCATGCTCAATCAGAACTACCGTTCGACGCCTGAGATCGTAGCGACCGCGAGCCGACTCACGCGCGGCGCAGTCGGCCAGCGTACCCTCTTCACCGAAAATCCGTCGGGGGATCCCGTGGTCTCAGAGCAACTCCTGGACGATCGGGCCGAAGCGCGGCGCGCCCTCGCCCATGTCGAGGCGTGGCGGGATGAGGGCACTTCACTCTCGGAGATCGCGATCCTCTACCGCACCAACACCCAATCACGCCGACTCGAGGAAGAGCTCCTGCGGCGTTCGATCCCGTACGTCGTCGTCGGCGGAGTCGCGTTCTACCAACGTCGCGAAATCAAAGATGTCCTCGCCTACCTCCGAGCCGCCGTCTCTCCGCGAGACGAGGTCGCTCTTCGCCGTATCGTCAACGTGCCGACCCGCGGAGTAGGACCGAAGACACTCGACCAGTTACAGAGCGCGGCCGCAGGGGCTGGCCTCACCTTGATGCAAGCGATTAGGTCGGACGGCTGCCTCGAACAGGTCGGCCGGGCTCGCAAGGGTCTTCTCGAACTTCGAGCCCTATTCGAAGAGCTCGAGTCGGTTCGATCTATGAGCATCGCCCACCAAATCGAGACTGTCGTCGAACGAACCCACTATGCTGACTATCTCAAGAAGATCGACCCCGAGTCTTATCGCGATCGGCTCGAGAACCTCGAGGAGCTTCAGAATGCTTCCGCTGAAATCGAGCAACTCGTGGGCAGCATCTCAGCGAATCTCCCCGAGGAGAATCGTATTGACCCCCTCACTGCCTTTCTCGAACGCGTAGCCCTGCTCTCAGACCTCGACGAATGGCAGGATCAAGACGAGCGGCTCACTCTACTCACCCTACACTCGGCCAAGGGGCTCGAATTCGATCGCGTGTTGATCGTCGGATTTGAAGATCAGCTAATTCCGCACGTCCGTCACTACGAAGAGGGAACCGAAGACGAGGAGCGACGGCTTCTCTACGTCGGGATCACTCGGGCCCGACGTAGTTGCCGACTGCTTTCCACCTGTTACCGTCGGACCTTTCGCGAGACCGAGCCGAGACGCCCCTCTCCCTTTCAGTCGGAACTGATCGGGGAGGGCTTTGAGATCGAGGAGGCGAGAGAGCCCGCGTGGAGCTCTCAAGACCGGGTCTTTACCCGTGGCGACGCCGACTTTGGCGAGGACTCGTACCATGGGTTCGCCGACGACGACTTTGGCGACTGCGGGGATGAGGAGCTCTACCCCGGAGTCTGGCTCGAGCACGACCTGTTCGGACGCGGCGTTATCGAATCCGTAAGTGGTCGGGGAGCCGGGCTTCGCATCGCGGTTCGCTTTGAAGAGATCGGTCTCAAGAAGCTCGCGGTCAGCGTCTCTCCCTTTCGCATCATTGGAGATCCGACGGCATGAGAAGATCCGTTTCGCTGTTCCTCACGCTTGTCGTCGCTTCCGTCCAGGCGCATGAACTGACCGAGGGCGTCGGTACCCAGACGACGTTTTTCTTTAAAGAAGACCACCTCGTTCTCGAGCACAATTTCGGCATCTCGCTGCCCGCCTCGCAGGCGTTTCTCCGATTGATCGATACGAACGGTGACCTCGAAGTCGGCCCGAAAGAGATCGAAGCGTTCACCGATCGGATGGAGAAGCAGCTGCTCGCCAAGATCGAATTGCGCGTGAATGGCCAGCCCGCCAGCTTTGAACGCTTCGACGTCTGGCAAGCCGGTTTTCGGGGTAGGCCTTGGGCCACGCCTTGCGACATTT
>CAYZYD010000598.1:0-2787 GCA_964482505.1 uncultured Planctomycetia bacterium
CACAGACCCCGCGGATCGGGGTTCCGAGTGGAAGGCCGAGCCCTGAGTTCTCAAGCGTCGTCGTTTTACCTCCCGCGGGCTCTCCGATGATCATGTACCAGGGCTGAGCGTAGAGATCGAGCCCGTGCTGCGAGAGCTGTTCGGCCGCTTTGTCCCACTGCCCGCGAACCTCTTCGCGCTCGCGTACTTTATCTTCCTCGAGAGTCGCGGGTTCGCTGGCTGCGTCCGAGGCGAGCGCGCTCTTGATGTCATCGTCGCCCTTTTTTGATAGCGAAGTTCCGAGCCGCGTCACGAGTTTGAGGAGCAGAAACGATCCCATCACGATAACCGCGATGAGGATCCCAAAGATCGGACCGCTTCCGAGCCATGTGATCCCGGCCAAGCTTGCGGTGATCGCGCCGACGAGCATAAACTGGACCGCCGTCGGCATCTTGGTAAAGGCGCTGATTTGGGCCGAGATCGCGTGCTTTACGGGATTGGGCATCGTTTTGGTTCCTTTGAGGTCGCGGCTCAGTCGTTCTTGATGGCCTGGCTCAACTTCTCCGCGTTGGTCTTAAGGTTCTTGGTTTGAAAACTCGCGATGACGTGGGCGGCGATCATCCCCGTACCGAGCAAGAGAAAGATCAATATCAGCGACCGGAGGACCCCGATGAGCGGGATCGGTTGCATCGGGGTGGCGTAAGTCGCGTCTTCGATACCGGGACAGAGCGGTTCGTTTTTGGAGGCCAGTCGGTTGGGGAGCGAGTGATAGAGCCGCTTCTGCAGTTCGAGTCGTCGTTCGGGTTGACTCCGGTACTTCCCCTTAAAGCCGAGTGAGAGACAGAGAAAATAGATCTCTGCGAGTTGATCCTCCCCGGGCTTGAGCGCCTCGAGCTTGGCGTAGAAGTCCTCGCCCGCGAGCGAAGTTCCGTAGTACTTCTGTTCGAGCAGTTCGTCTTCCCAGTCGTCGGCCCCGGACCAATCGGTTTGGAGGGCGATCTCGTCGGCGAGCGCGACCAGCGCGTACTTGGTATCGTCTGAGAAAACTCTCAGGTCGGGCTGAGTCTGGATTTCGGCTTCGATCTCGTCGATCAGGCGGGTGAGCTGATCGCGCACGTAATCGAGTCGGATCTCGGGGCCGCGGGCGTTGCGCCGAAACGTAGTGACGAAGAGAAAGAACCTCGAACAGAGTTCGGCGAGTCGGGGCTCAGATTGGGAATCGCTGCTAACCATAGCTGCCTCGTCGCCTCAGTTACTAGAATTTGGGCTCGAGGAGAATTTCGCCGCGGCGTCGCGGATCTCCTTTTCGCCCAGCAGCAGCCGGACCCTCTGGCTCATCCACCAGCCGAATACCTTTTTGGACTCGACTTTGACCCGCGACCTGTCGACGTCCTCGCCGTAGTTTGTGACGACGTAGAGGACGGGGAGCTGACCAGCAGGACACTTCTTACTGCGGTCGAGCCACTCGCGAATCGCATAGTTACCGGGGGTGACGGAGGTCGCTGCGAAATCGTACGTCTCCATCAGTTCTTGGCGCTTGGAAGAGTAGTATTCCTCGCTCGAGACCGAATTGAGTTCGGCGTCTTTGGCATTTGGAATCAGCACCATATCGACGTTTATCGGTTGGTCGGGAAAATCTTCTGCTCGTTCGAGCGTGATCCGGTAGCCCGTGGGTGTACACGACGTGAGCAGGGTCAAAAGTCCGGTGACCACGCAGAGTCGAAAGAAGGGGGGATTCATCGATCTCCTCAAAGATTTGCAAGCTAAGGTATTAGTCGGGAGCCCCATTTTGGCGAAGATGCTCTTTGGCCGCCTGCTCGACAAAGTCCTCAAACTCTTGTCGGGCGACGAGCGGCGGGCGCTTCTCGGCCCATTCGGCGAACTCTTTCCAGTAACGCTTGTAGGGCGTCCGGCCAAACGTTTTTTCAAACCAAGTCGGCTTGACCCGTTGACGGATATTCTCGGGGGAGACCGAGTTGAGGGTCTCTTGGTACCAGCTCTCAAAGCCGGCCGGATAGGCGACTTCGTGGACGATGTACCAGCGCGCGAGTTGCTTGAGGTAGTTCTCGAGTTGTGACGTGGTGCCCACTCCACCGAGCCGAAGAATGTCGAGTGTACACTTTTTGAGACCGACCCCGGTGAGTTGAAATTGACCGTCGGCGGCGGGGAGCATCGTCGCCTCCGACTCGGGTTGGACCTTGAGAATCTTGTTCGCGAACTCGAGGATCACTTTTTCGACTCGACGCGCGAACCAGAGGATTCGGCCGAATGAGTAGCCGAAATCTCGCCAGACTCCTTCGCGATTCTGCATGATCTCAAAATCCTGCTGGTGGATCTTGATGTTACGGAAGTCCTCGGGGTCGTGGGCTGACTCTTCGAATTTGGAGATAAGCTCGCGGATACGGGGAGGAGCGACGAGCGGCGTACCGGTCTTTTCGGCTTTCTTCGCTTGGACCTCCCAAGCTTCGACCTGACTCTTGAGCGCATCGCGGCTCTCCCCGACCTCACCGAGTTTTCGTTTGAGCGACTCGGTTTCGGCTTGTAGGTCAGCGCACGCTCGGCTCTTCTTTTCAAGCTCGTTTCGAGTCGTCTCCGACTCGCTCTTGGCGAAGGCGAGCTTCGCTTCGAGATCTTGGACTTTGGACCGAAGTGTCGACAGTTCGCGGAGGGCGTCGTCGCGCGTACCCTCTCCGGTCCTCGGAGCCGCCATCGTCGGGGGGATGTCGTCTGAGTCGCGCTCGGGCTCGGGGGAATGGACCTCTGGGGATCGGCGCCCAGGGTATTGACGATCTGAGTCTTGGCGATCTG
>CAYZYD010000599.1:0-2769 GCA_964482505.1 uncultured Planctomycetia bacterium
CCTTAAATGAAGCGGCCACCTAGAATCAAGAGTTTCCCAAATCACGACGGCGAAACAAGGACGCATGACGCTCCCCGACCGGATCTTCCGAGCCTATGACATCCGCGGCATCGTCCCCGACGATCTCAATGAGGATATCGTTCGAAGGATCGGCTGCGGCTATGCCTACCTGATGAAGCAAGACGGCCGCACACGCATCGCAATCGGGCATGACGTCCGCGAGACGAGCCCAGGCTTTGCCGAGGCCTTGACCGAAGGCGTGCGCTCGGTTGGTGTCGACGTCGTACAGCTAGGGCAGTGTACGACTCCGATGCTCTACTACTCGGCCGTCGCGCTCGAAGTCGGCGGTGGGATCATGGTCACGGGGAGCCATAACCCCATCGAGTACAACGGTCTCAAACTCTGCCGGGGGGTCTGGCCGATCTGGGGCGACGAGATCCAGCGACTCAAACATGTCGCCGAAGCCGCAGAACCCGTGGGCGAACCCGGCTCGATTGAAGAGATCGACATCTTCCCCGCTTATCGCCAAGAGCTTGTCTCAAAGTTCAAGCTCGCTCGACCCTTTAGCGTCGCGATCGACTGCGGCAACGGAACCGCAGGACCGGTAGTCGTTCCGATTCTAGAAGATTTGGGCTGTCAAGTTCACGGGCTCTATGTCGAACCGGACGGGACTTTCCCGAACCACCTGCCCGATCCCGAAGTGCCGAAATACATGAAGGCGCTTCAAGACTTAGTCGCGGATAAAAAGCCCGACATCGCATTTGGTTTCGACGGCGATTCCGATCGAGTCGGCCTGATCGACGAGACCGGTCGAAAGCTCTCCGCCGACCACATCCTGCTCGTGATGGCGCGCTACCTCCTCGAGAAGCATCCCGGCGGCAAGATAATCTTCGACGTGAAGTGCTCCGACTTTCTGATGAAAGATCTCGCCCAGCGAGGGGGTCGCCCGATGATCTGGAAGACCGGGCACTCGATTATCAAGGAGAAGCTCCGAGCCGAAGACGCCCTCCTCGCCGGGGAGCTCTCGGGTCATATCTGCGTGGCCGAAGGCTACTACGGATTTGACGACGCGATCTACGCCGCGCTTCTACTGCTTCAAATTCTTTCCGACTCGGGGGGCCGCTGCTCGGATCTATTCGCCGATATCCCGGAGACCTTCTACACGCCCGAGGTCAAACTTCCAGTCGCCGAGGAGGCGAAGTTCGAGACGGTGACCGAGATCGTCAAATACTTTAAACGCAATGTCGGTCCTGACCGCGTCCTCGATATAGACGGGGCTCGAGTAACCTTCGACGACGGCTGGGCCCTGATTCGCGCCTCGAACACCACCGCCAACCTCACGGCTCGAGTCGAAGGTAAGACCGCCGACGCTTTGAGTCGTATCACGAACCAACTCCTCGATAGCCTGAAAGATCAGCCCGTGGACTCGGGCCCGCTCAAGGAATTCGCGGGTTAAAGGAATCGCGGGTTAGCTGTCAGGCAGGCGACACTCGGTTCAGCCTCGGCAGTATTCGTCTCAACCCGCTTGAATCGACCTAATTGCGAGTCTTATCGGATCGCTAACGAGCGCAAGAATGGATGCGCGACAAGCCCGCAGTATTCGTGACCCGGTTCGCGATTAGTCGCCCTATCGACGACGGCGAGGGGGTGGTGGGAAGAGCCGAGGATGCGTCCGCTTATACTCTTTGAAAGCTGCTTGATTCACGAAAAAGAACTCGACGCCGTTGATCAGGACTCGACAAGCGGCGGTCTTTTCGACGCGCTGGTTCGTCACGGGGCAAATCGCAAAGGGCGTCTGCTGACGCTCCTTAGCTCCGACCGGGAGTTCAAACACGGAGGCGGGAACTTGGACGAGTTCGAGTTCGTCGATCTTCGCCGCGATCTTGTGGTTGACGAGTGAAGTGACGACGAGGAACTCGGCTTGGAGCGGCACTCCTTTGATCTTCTGAAGCTCGGTCAGGACCTCATCGGAAAACGCGCCCAGATTTCGATAGAACTCAAAGAACGGAACCTCGATGGGGAGGTCGGTGGTCACGAGAGCTTCGACGACCTTACGACCGTTCTCACGGATTTCGAACTTTGAAACGCTGTAGGAATGTCCCTGGATCTCGATCGGCGGCGCTTCGGACTTCGTCGTCTTCACAATGCGCTGCCCATCGGCTCGAATGTAGTTGTCCTGAAGCGCTTGCCTTCGCTCGCTCTCCGACAAACGATCGTTTTCCCGGATCTTCTTTTCGAACCGATCTCGCTTCTCCTGGATCTCGGAGTAATCAGCCGCGCGTTGGTACTCCTTCCCCCCCGCTAAGATCTCAAAAAACTCCCCTTGGTCGGTCTTCATCAGAAACTCTTGCCGCGTGGCAGCGTCCTGAAGCCTGAGCCGATTCTCGCTGACGTAGGCTTCCTGAGTTCGCTCTTGATCCGCCTCGAGCTTGTTACTCTGTCCGGGCAGCCCACTCGACGTCTGTTTGATATGAAGCGCGAGGAGACGAGCGGACTTCGCCCCCGCCTCCGAGTCCTTATCCGCCTCTTTCGGCTGGCTCGACGCGGGTTGGGATTGTCCCCAAAGCCCCGGCCCTCCCAAACTGCAGAGCACTATCAGCAGCGCGACACGATGATTGCCGAGCATGGGTCGCCTCCAAATTCTATTCGTTAGCTGGATCGGGCGGGGCGAGGTAGTTCAGGCCGCGCCCCGGGTTGAGGCGGGTCCATTCGTATGACGCCACGAGCGGACGCCTTGCGACTTCGCAGTAGCGGGCTCGTGAATAATGC
>CAYZYD010000600.1:0-2755 GCA_964482505.1 uncultured Planctomycetia bacterium
GTGAACGTCGGGTTCTATTCTTTTAACCACCACGATCGGCCTCCTTTACCGGTTGAGTCGCCCGGGGCTACGGCTTCCCACACTGACCATGGAGCTGCCTCCCGAGAATCGGGAAGCGCTCATTAGAATCGCGACTTTACTCTTTGGCGTCACTCTTTAGCGTCACCGCGAGCGAAGATACTGGCTACGTAGTTCAAGACGTCGGTAGCGCTGTCGTCGTTGTAACCGTAGTTTGCGATGAGGCGCTGCTTGACTACGTCGATTTTTGCTTGAGTATCCTTATCGACAACGTCGGAGACGAGACTCGTCAGCTTGATCGAGTCTTTCTTGTCTTCGAAAAGTTTGAGTTCAAGCGCCTTTTGCAACCGCGCGTTGGTCTTGTAATCGAACACCTTGTTATCGACGGCGAGGGCCCCGATGTAGTTCATGATTTCACGTCGGAAATCATCCTTACGGTTTTCGGGGATATCGATTTTCTCCTCGATGGAACGCATCAACCGCTCATCGGGCTCTTCGAATTGATCCGTATACTGATTTCGGACCTTTTCGCGTTGGGTGTAGGCCTTCACGTTATCGATGTAATTCGAGCAAAGCTTCGAGATCGCCTCTTCGTCGGCACTGATTGCGCGCTGTACTTCGTTCTTCACGATATCCTCGTACTCCTCTTTGACGACCGCGAGGAGTTCGATGTAACGCTTCTTTTGATCATCACTCGTTATCAGGGAGTGATGCTTCAAGCCACTTTCGAGCTCATTGAGGATCATAAAGGGGTTGACGTAATCATAGTCGGAGACGAGAGCGTTTGAGATCTTGTCCTGGATGTAACGGGGCGAGATCCCTTCGAGACCTTCGCGCTTGGTCTCATTGCGAAGTTCTTTGACATTCTCCTCGGTAAACCCAGGCAGCGACTTCCCGTCGTAAAGTTTGAGCTTCTGCATCAGGCTGAGTTGAGCGTTCTTGGGCTCTTCCAGTCGAGTGAGGATCGCCCACATCGCGCAGATCTCGAGTGAATGGGGAGCGATATGCTTGCTGACGCGCTCTGGATTGTAGTCCTTTTCGTAGATCCGAATCTCTTCGTGCAGGTCGGTGATGTAGGGGACGTCAATCTTCACGGTACGATCCCGAAACGCCTCCATCAGCTCGTTCGACTGCAGCTTTCGGTACTCCGGCTCATTGGTGTGGCCGATAATCACCTCATCAATATGGGTCTGAGCGAACTTCTTCGGCTTGACCGAGTGCTCTTGGCTGGCCCCGAGAAGGTCGTAGAGGAAGGCGACGTCGAGCTTGAGAACCTCGATGAACTCGATCATGCCTCGGTTGGCGATATTGAATTCGCCGTCAAAGTTAAACGCTCGAGGATCTGATTCGGTCCCGTACTCAGCGATCTTGCGGTAGTTGATATCGCCGGTGAGCTCGGTCGAGTCTTGGTTCTTCTCGTCCTTGGGTTGAAAGGTCCCGATCCCAATTCGATCCTCTTCGGAAAGGGTCATCCGCTTGACGCGAACGTGATTGATTACCTGGTTCCAGTCCCCGTTATACTTCTCGAGGTAGTAATTGTAGTACCAGCGGCTAAAGGGGCAGAGAGATCCGTCGAGCTTGAGCGGATAGCGGCAATTGTCGAGCTGGTTGAGATGAGCGACGAGCTCGGCCCGCGGAAGTTCAGGGACGAGATAGATCGGGTCTTCGTGCATCGGACTCGTCACCCAGTTGCCGTGCTCGTCCTGCCACTCAAAAGTGTAGAGCGCGCCCTCCGGCTGCTTTGAGTACTCCTCGAGACCCTTCTTGAGGAGCCGAGTGATCGTGCTCTTCGAGGATCCGACCGGCCCGTGGAGAAGCTACACCCGCTTCTCGGGTCCGTAATAGTACGCCGCCGATTAGAAGAAATAGACGAGACGCATCAGGGGTCGATCGAGACCGAACACGGCGTCTTTGCCCTCGTCGATGGGATCTGAGAAGAATCGGTAGTGGACGTACTCTTCTCGCAGACGTGTGTACTCGTCGTAGCCGTAGGACATAATCATGTCGTACATCCGCTGAAACGAGTTGCGGCAGATATTCGGGTCTTGCTGAATCAGTTGCAGATACTCGTGAAACGAACCGGTCCAATTGAGTTCGCGGTAGGTATCGGTATCCAGCTTTTTCGTTATCAGAGAGTAAAGATCAATGTCCGCCATTTTGCCTCCGTCAACTCGGATCCTGCCGCGGATCGACACAGAAGATTATCGGAGTCATCTCGTGCCCGCTTGAGGATTGATCATACGCAGAGAGAGCAGCATTCCTCGGTCGGCCAAGACCCCATGAGTGTTCGGATCCCAATCGGTCCCACTGACCTATCGGATCGAAGTCGACCTAAGAGGAGCCCCGATTGATTTGTTACTTCACGGGCGATCTGGACTCTTCGCTCGGTAACCACCCCGCTTAGCCGGTCGGTCCCGATCAAGAGGGTGAGAATCGCGTTTCTTCTCGGAACCCGCGTCTCAAGTGAACCCCAGTTTAGGCACTTCCTGGACCTCCCGCAACTTGCCGAGCGGATTCACGCTGAGTCCTTGCATTTGATTACAAAAAAACTGGGAAGACGCGGCAAAGCGCGGCTTCCCAGTTCTCATTCAATCGCTTGCAGATTCTTCTGAGTGAAATCAATACGCCGCGATCGCAACCGGGCCCAGCCCGGCTGCCCCCAACCTCGGGCTAGTAGCCCGTTTTTCGAGCGGGCTGCTAGTGTCCTGTTCGGAAAGTTCGAGTGAGAACTCGGCGA
>CAYZYD010000601.1:0-2743 GCA_964482505.1 uncultured Planctomycetia bacterium
GCTCGCCGAGTTCTCACTCGAACTTTCCGAACAGGACACTAGCAGCCCGCCCGAATACTCATTCCGCGCGGGAGGCCGAGCTTCCGAGGACAATGGGCTCGAAATCTCGACCTCCCGCATCGAAAGCAGTTTTTCGGGCGGGCTGCTAGAAATCGCAGACAAGATAAGCCCGTTCCCAACCGAGAGCGGGCATTTTTTGAGCCACTTCTGTACGATCCTGTGCAGCTCTCCGGGCTGTGGCTTAGTGCTTGGGCAGAACGGCTTCCGGTCATATCGTCTGTTCTGGGGAGCGGCACCGAAATGTCTCTGAAGCCGACTCGAGCGACCGACAAGATATATGAACTCTGAGTTGGTCGGAGGAAAGTGCCGATGCGTGTTCTCTACGGGTTTCTCGTTCTCTTGACCCTGGGCAATCTTCTCTCCGCCACGACCTGGTTTGTCGACGAGTCAGCAACAGGTGGTAACGGCGGCCTGAGTTGGCCTGACGCGTTTACGACCCTCGCGCCGGCGCTCGCGGCGGCGCAGCCCGGCGATTCGATCTGGGTGGCCCAAGGCGTATACCTCCCCGACGCTATCGATCCCGCGGTTTCTTTTGACATACCGGCTGGCGTCGAAATCCTCGGTGGATTTGAGGGTGGTGAACTCGACGCCTCGAAACGAGACCCGCAACTCTTCGTTACGGTTCTGAGCGGAGACCTTGGGGGTGACGATCCTCTGAATGATCTCGACAATTGCGAGCAGATCCTCCGGGCCGAATCACTGGCGGTCTCGTCAACCCTTGACGGGTTTACGATCCAGGCAGGACGCGGATCCGAGCTCAACCCCGACGGCGCCGGGCTCCTCTGCCGCGCGAGTCAGCTTACGGTCCGGCGATGTCTTTTTACTGACAATCGCGCGCACAACCCGCGTAGCCTTCCAGCTTCGACCGGCCGCGGCGGAGCCGTTTTGATCGCCGACAACTCGGTTGTCGTTTTCGAAGAGTGCTCATGGATCGATAATCGAGCGGGCTCGGCCTGTTCGAGCTGTGAACTCACCCCGGGTGGCGACGGCGGGGCGGTCTACATTTCGGATTCGGTCGCGACCTGGGTCGCGTGCACTTTGAGCGATAATCGAGCCGGTGACGCCAAGGGATTCTCGTTTGGGGTAGGCTTTGGGGCACCGGGTGGTTCGGGAGGAGCCGTCGCGAGCAGCGATTCGACGCTCTTCTGGACTGGTTGTGTCTTTTTGAACAACGAGACCGGGCGCGGCGAGTCGACCGATATCGGCGATGGGCCGAGTGGGAATGGTGGCGCGATCCACGCGATCGGCGGAGAGATCGTGATCGAAGAGTGTGAGTTTCTCTCAAACGCCACTCGAGACTCGGGAACCGGAGAGAATTCGCGCAGCGGCCTCGGGGGGGCGCTCTACCTCGAAGCCGTGCCGACCGCCCGCCTGAGTCGATCGAACTTTTCGGGCAACTCGACCGGGGACGGACTCAAGGGAATTCAGTCGAGCGGCGGATCGGGTTCGGGCGGCGCCATGGCGGCTCGGAGCAGCGTGATAGAGATCGCATTTTGTCAGTTCATCGATAACCAGACTGGCCAGGTCACCCCAAGCTCGAGCATGACCTTCACGGGTCCCCCGGGTAGCGGCGGGGCCGCTTACTTCGAAGCGTCGCAGGTCCGGATCGGCGCGACCGAGTTCAGTCGCAATGCCACTGGAGATTCGCAGCCACTCGCACTCGGACCGCTCACGGGAGGAGGAGCGATCGCCCTCGAAGCGGGATCGCTCATCGCCGAGAGTTTGCTCTTTAGCGGAAACTCCTCCCAGGGTGCCGTTCCCTTGCGGGGCGGAGCGCTCTACGCGAGCGGAATTGGGGCCGCGCAACTCATCAACGTGACGGTCACGGCAAATCAGGCCGACCATGTCGGCGGCCTCTTCGCCGCGAGTCCCTATAACTTGGACGTTGTCAATTCGATCCTCTACTTCAACCAGGACCTCGACCCCGTCACGTCTCTGGCTGAAGCTCAGTCCACGGGAGCCGCGCTTACCTACACCTGCCTCGAGTCAATCTCCACGCCCACCGACCCGACCAACTTGAACCTTCCGCCACTCTTCGCTGACCGATTCGGTCCCGATACGGTCGAGGCCAGCGGAGATGAGGACTACCGACTCACGACGACCTCTCCCTGCATCGACGTCGGCCTCAACTTCGCCCTCCCGGTCGATACTCTCGATCTCGATCTCGACGATATCGTCGGCGAGTCGAGCGCCTTTGACCTGGCCGGCTTCCCGCGAGTGAGCTTCGGTCCGACGATCGGCGTCGAAATCCCAACCGTCGATCTGGGCGCATACGAATTCCCCGAAGACTGCGACGGCAACCTCGTCCCCGATTTCGAAGACATCCTCACGGGCCTCGGCGTAGACCTCAACACCAACGGTCGACTCGATATTTGTGAGACTCAATTCACCCGCGGCGAGTGCGATCAACTCGGCAACTTCAATATGGCCGACGCCCTCTTCCTACTCGACTATCTCTACGACGGCGGCCCCGCTCCAACCTGCCCCGACAGCTGCGACTGGAATGACTCCGGCGACCTCGACCTCGTCGACCCCGTCGGCCAACTCGTCTTTCTTTTCATAGCCGGCCCCAACCCCCCCGAACCCTTCCAATTCTGCGGAGTCGACCCCACCTTCGACCAACTCACCAACTGCACCGCCACCGCCTGCCCCTAACCGTCGCAAAGGCATTATCCCAGCGTCA
>CAYZYD010000602.1:0-2735 GCA_964482505.1 uncultured Planctomycetia bacterium
CGTCTTGTGATCGCTCTCAGAAATTTCATCGAGAGCGGGTCGCTGCCCGGTCCGCCGCTCGACGAGTTCGAGCGTCTCGCGGATCTCGGAGACACAGCGGTTGCCGAGGAGGTCGATTTTGACAAGGCCGACATCTTCGATCGAGTACATATCGAGTTGGGTGACGAGCAGCCCCTTGGCCGCGCGCTCGAGTGGTACGTAGTTCTCGATTCCGCGGTCGCCGATGACGATGCCGCCCGGGTGCACCGAGAGATGGTGCGGAAAGCCGCGCAGCGATTCGGCGACCTCGAGGATCTGCGCGAGCTTTGGCCGTTCGCGCAGCGCTTGGGCGAGTGCGCGGTTCTCGCGGAAAAGTTCGGTCAGGGTCGCTTCGGCGCGAAAGGGGAGCCGCGTCGAGAGTCGGTCGACGAGATCGGGGGCAAAGCCGAAGGCGCGCGCGACTTCGCGAAACGACGACCGCACCTGCAGCCGCTGATGCGTTGAGATCATCGCCACCTTGTCGTGACCGTAGCGATCGTAGACGTACTCGATCACTTCGTCGCGACCGATCCAACAGAGGTCGATGTCGATGTCGGGGAGATCGCGCCGGCCCGGATGCAGAAAGCGCTCGAAGTAGAGCCGGTGGCGGAGCGGATCGACTTGGGTGATGCCGAGCGCGTAGCTGACGATCGAACCCGCCCCCGAACCGCGCCCGACCGATTCGATCCCGAGCCGTTTGGCGTAGTCGACGATGTCGCCGACGACGAGGAAATAGTCGGCGAAGCCCATCTGTTCGATGACCCGCAGCTCGTAGGCGAGCCGGTCGACGGCGCCGACCGGGACGTCTCCGTAACGACGGACGAGCCCAGCGTGGCAGCGGCGGTAGAGATACGAAAAGGCGGATTCACCCGGCGGCAGCGGAAAGCGTGGAAAGATCGGCGTACCGGGTTGAAAGTCGACCGAGCACGACGCCGCGATCTCGCTGGCGTTACGAATCGCTTCGGGAAGGTCGCGGTAGAGCTCCGCGAACTCGCGCGCCGGAAGTAGCGAGTGGTCGGGTAGCATCGCGCCCTCGGCCGTGAGGTCGTCGACCTCGAGTAGCTCGACGGTCGAGAGCGTTCGAATCGCGGTCTGAACACGGTGCCGGTAGGCGTCGTCGCTCCCGATAAAAGCGCGCGCGCCTCCCGCCGCGAGTTTGAGATGGTGGCGCTGCGCGAGTTCGAGTAGACGGCGTTCGTCGCGGACGCGCATCGTCGGTCGCGCAAGTTCGAGAACCACGCTCTCGCGCCCGCGCGACTCGCCCCAAATTTCGAGAGCGAGCGCGACGAGCTCGGGCGTTTGGACGAGCAAGTAGAGATCGCCGGTGGTATCGGTCGCGAGCTCGAGCGCGGCCCGCCAATCGAACCCACCATCCTCGTCGAGTTGCCGCTTGGTGATGAGACGACAGAGGGTCCCAAACCCCGTCGAGTTTCGCGCGATCCAGACGGCTCGAGTTGGTGGTATCACCCCCGGCGAAGCGTGAGCTAACGGCGATTCTGTTGACGCCGCGGTTCGGGTCGCAAGCGTCTCTGGCGCCCGTCGGGTCTTCGTCGGTGATCCCACCGCTGAGCTCTTCCGATTCGAGCCCGAAGCCGCCGGTCGGCCCAGCCCCGCCTCGAGCTCAAACCCGACCACCGACTTCAGCCCGAGCTGCCGCGCCGCCCGCCAACTGTCGACGACTGCGTAAAGGTTGTTATGGTCGGCAATTCCGAACGCACCGTAGCCCGCTTCGGCCACCGCCCTGGCGATCGCCTCGACCGGCTGGGTGCCGAATGAGAGCGAGTAATGACTCTGGAGGTGAAGAGCGGCTGCGTCCATTCTCGGAGATTAGCAAACAAATGTTCGCTCGTCGAGCGAGAGAAGAATCTCTCAGCTCGTGGTTGACACGCAAGTAACGACTTGCATATCTTGCTCGCGGAGGAACGCGGTGGCTGACTTCTACCGAGCCCTGGCGGACCCGACGAGGGAACTACCCTGGACGAATTGAGAACACGCGAGGGGCGGATCCTGTTCGAGCTGTGCATCCGGTTAGGCGACGGGCCTCGATTTATCCCGGCGGCCATCTCCCAGGCCGCTCGCGGTGCTCGAAGGAGACGGGGGCTGGTTTGCACCGAGCGACAGGGCAGGGTCCTTCGCGATCGAGGGCGTGCAGGCGGAGTACGACTGGCTCGCGACAAAGGGCGTGAGATGCCTCCAACCGCCCGTGGACCTCGATGCCGTCGTGACCTTGGACTCGACGACACTGGAACCTCAACCGAATCGCACCGGAGAAGCCGCTGTCATGACTACCCCGACTCTTCGCACTCTGTTCGTGTTTCTTGCTCTGACGTTCGCCACCTGTGCCTGCAACCCAACCCAACCTGCCGGCGCCAAGCAGAAGCCCAAAAGGAAAGCCATGCTAGTTCAATACTTGGAGATCGTGACCCCCGAGGTCAATGCGACGTGTGAAGCTCTGGAGAAAATGCACGGCGTCCCCTTCGGTGAACCGGTCGCTACGCTCGGCAATGCCCGCGTCGCCACACTCAAAGGCAAAGGGAAAATTGGCGTACGAGCGCCGATGCGCGAAGACGAGAAACCCGTCGTGAGACCCTATCTACTTGTGGAGGATATCGACGCAGCAGTCAAAGCAGCCGAAGCGGCTGGCGCCGAGATCGCCCTGCCGCCGATGGAGATCCCGGGTGAGGGGAAGTTCGCCGTCTATATATTGGGTGGCATCG
>CAYZYD010000603.1:0-2735 GCA_964482505.1 uncultured Planctomycetia bacterium
ATATCGCTCCCGCATCGTGGCTCGTCTCGCAAGACGTCGTTCGAGGTCGCGAACACCTCAATTTTTCGACCTGGGATCAGTACGTTCGCGAAAAGCGCGAGCATCTGATCTATGAGATTTGGGAAGAGGTCAAGAGCGGTCATATGCCACCAGGACTCTACGTCCTGACTCACCCCGAAGCGGATATGGACGCGACCGCACAGAATATTATTCAACGCTGGGCGGACCGCTGAGGGTGGACCTATCGGTCGACTCGTACCAGCTCGGATCGAGCAGGCGACCCGGGTCAATGTTTTGGAGCGCGCGAAAGGCGATCTGACGCACGTCGGGATGTTCCGCTTCGAGTTCGTCAAAAAGCGCTTTCATCCGCTGTCGTTTGAGTCCCGACTGCGATCCGCAGAGTTGACAGGGCAAAATCGGATAAGCGCGCTCCCGAGCGTGTACACGGAGATCCTCTTCGGCGCACTCGATCAAGGGCCGAATAATCGTCGCCCCGGCGCTCGACTCGTAGATCGCGGGCATCGTGTGAAGCTTTGAGCTGTAGAGGAGATTGAGGAAGAACGTTTCGAGCGCATCGTCGCGGTGGTGGCCGAGAGCGATCTTATTACAGTCGAGGCGCGCCGCGGCCTCGGTCAGAATTCCGCGACGGAATCTCGAACAAGCGGCGCAGTAGCTCTTGCCGTCGGGCGTGACCTCGACCACCTTGCTATAGGTGTCGCGCCGGATAATTTCATGAGGTATCCCCGAAACACCGAGCCAATCTTCGAGAGGGCCTCCGTCGTAGCCGGGCTGTCGCTGATCGATATGCACCGCGATGAGAGAGTAGCGCAGCGGGGCGGTGGCCCGGAGCTCTTCGAGCAGGTCGAGCATGGCGTAGGAATCTTTGCCACCCGACACCGCTACGAGGATGCGGTCTTCGGATTCGATCATGCGATAACGAGCGATCGCTTGGCCGAGGCGTCGCAGCAGTCGTTTCCTGACGCGAGTCGGTTCGGTTTTTGGAACTCTCTGGGGCACGGTTCGGGATTCCTCCAGTTCGCGATCAAAACCTCAGTGCTTAAGCCGGGAAGCCCAGATCCCTGAACCCCCCCCGATTGTCCAAAATTTCAGCGTCAGCCGCTATCGACGCACCAAATCGGTGAACCGTCACGACCTTGAGATAGCGATTGGTCACGCGGCCGCAGGGCCCGCGCAAGTCATTTCTTCAAAGACTTTATGACGATCCATTAGGTTTGGGTTGGGCCCCAAACGGCAAAATTCTCCGCTGGGATACGACGAATCTCAGGTGGGACTACCGGACGGAGCTCGGTAGCCTATGATCAGTGGCAGTGTAGCAGGTCTTGCCTCAAAAGCCCTCGGCTCCATTATCGGCACTCGGTCTTCGAGGGCTCAAGAGCTGGGAACCGGGTTCGCTGAGTGGCCGTTCGGCGAGACCTCTCGGGCCTGAGCCCTCGCTCACAACTTTTTAACCCACATTCGCGAGAGTTGTTTGGGTCGATCCGCTCGCCTCTCTCGCCGAACTACTTAGGAGATTCTGTGATTCGCGCTCTCAATTTCGTGTTGATCGCCTCGGTCCTTGTTTGCGGCGCGACCTGGGCGGACGAGCCGCCAGTCCTCGAGTGGATGAAAGACGTCCAGAAGGCGAAGGCTCGAGCCGCAAAGGAAGGCAAAGACCTCTTTATTAATTTTACCGGCAGCGACTGGTGCACTTGGTGTATCCGGCTCGACGAGGAAGTCTTCTCAACCCCGACCTTCCAAGAGCAGTACGCCGACCAATTTATCTATCTCTACCTCGACTTCCCGCGCCGGGATCCCGAGAAGAAGGCCGCGGTTGTCGATCCGAAGCTCAACCAACAACTCGCTTCCGAGTACGGCGTTCGCGGTTACCCCTCGATTGTGCTCGCCACCGCGGACGGCACGCCGTACGCGCGGACCGGCTACCAGCGCGGCGGGGCCGCGAACTACAATCTCCATCTCAAGCAGCTACTCGAGCTCACTAAGCCGCTGCGCGAGCTCGTCGAGTCGGATGAACCAACTCCAGAGCTCGTCAAAAAGTCGGAGATGGCGATCAATCAGGGCGGCTGGGTGACCCACGATAGCTTCCGAAAGTACTGGGATCTCGTCATCGAGGAGGATCCCCAAGATAAGTCCGGGGCGCTCGGCCTCGCCCAGGCGGGTAAGCTCTATCACTTCGCTCATCCCAAGCCGGCAAAATCGGTCGCAGGCAAAGAGCAGGGCCAAAAGATCGAGCCGCCGACTCCTCTGCAAATCTACGAGTACATCCAGGCGCGCCCTAAGCTATCGGGACCCGTCATGATCAACGAGGCCTACACCGCCGCCCGAGCCCTCATCGGCCAGGGCAAGACCGAGCCCGCGGCAGCCCTTCTCGAGCGCGCACTCGCCGATCCCATCGTCGTAAACAACAATCAGGCCAAGAAGATGCTGCGCGACCAACTCAAGCGTTGCCAAGCCCCGACCTCGAAGCCGAGCAGCCGGCCGCAATAGGCCGGCCGGTAAGAGCTGGTTTGCAGTCAGCGCCCGTCCGAAACACTTGCGGTTGAGGCCGGCGAGATTGGGGCGTGTGAACCGTCGCCGGTGGTTGCGACAAGCACGAATGCGACGCACGCTGGCGATGCAAAACGCGCCCAAGTCTCATCCGCCTCCTTCCGAGAGCACTTGACGGGCGGGCTGCTAGTGTCCTGTTCGAAAAGTTCGAGCAAGAATCGCCGGCCCTC
>CAYZYD010000604.1:0-2691 GCA_964482505.1 uncultured Planctomycetia bacterium
GGCGAAGGAAGCTCGGCCTCCCGCGCGGAATGAGTTTTTCAACGGGCTGCTAGACGTGAGCGAAAGATCATGCGGACGAGCGTCGCGTCGTTAGATCCCATACGGCGGGATTCAAAGCCAGAATTGAGGTTGCTTGCGGGCTGCTTACTTGGCGAAGACAATGATATTAAAAAAGACCGCGTGATCGCCGTTGGGGCGATGTTGACCTTCGAGTTCCATCGCCCAGGTTCGTTCACCCGTAGTGCGGTTGTAGAAGTCGACCTCGACCGAACCCTTGAGCTTGCCGAGGAAGGCCCGCAGGTTTCCCTCAGGGAGCTCGCTGAAGTGCGGCGTAAATCGCAAGTCGGTATCCCAGCGATAGAATTTTGGCGGCTTATACCGCGACTTATTGACGAGTCTGAGCTCGTCCTCAGATTCGGTTGGAATGCTGTCGAGTTCCTCGAGCCCGGGATCTCCGGCCGAGAGAGAGAGCTTGGTTTCTGGCGAGCCAGGGTTTGAGACAAGCTTTTGGACGTCGACGCGTAGACTACCGCTATCGTCGACGATGATGGGCCCCCACTCGATCAGAGGAATATCCTCGTCGCCCGATTCATCCTCGGTATCTTCCGATTGGGCACTGAGGAGCTCGCTCAAGATCAGCGAGGTCGAGCGCGTCTGCCGATCCTCGCGACCCCACCAACGAATCTGTTCCCGACGTCGTTGATAGTCGAGCGGATCCATCGTGAGGTCTTCTTCGCGCTGGTCCCGCAGATCAGAGCGCGCGAGTTTGCGCGCGTGCCTCAAGGCGACTTGGTTCGCAATGTCCCAGAGCATGTTCTCTTGTGGCGACCAGCGCGGCGCAACCCCACTGAGAAGATCGGGGTGCATGTAGCACTCTTGGTCGACCTCGTTTTGTTGAACCCAATCTTCGAAGGCATCCTGCCATTTGGGTAGCTTGGGAGGAGGGGGAGTGTGGCCCTCGAGTTCGGGCAAGGAAGATTCAGACTCGCTCGGTGGGCGCATGCTCTGGATATCCATGACCGAGTAGAGCGCCGTGCGTCGCCGCTGCAGAAGCGAGTCATCGGCCGTGGCCGGCGTATCCGACTGCGACCTCAATAAACGAATCGGGCTCAAAACCTCTTCGACAATTTTTCGGGCTCGCGGGGTCGCGGGACGACGCTCGAGTTTGGCCAGAGCGCCCGCCTCTTGGGCCTCGAGACTCAACCCCGACGCTAAAATCATCGTGACGCAAAATGCTGCTCTCAGGAGGAGGAGCGTCAAACGGGAGGAGCGGCGGTTGCCGTAAATCCCTATCTGCGCGCAATCTCGCGTCATGTGAAGCTCCCGTTTCCTCAGATTGCCCATAAGTCGTTATCGGAAGGTCTCTGAGGAAGGGTGCGTAATGTTTAGTTACGCGGTGGCGGAATAAAGTCCTCTCGACCAGCTGAAGAAGACTACCATCCGCCGATCGATTCTGGCAAGTCGTTGGCTGTTATTTCTCAATGATTTACGTCACATCGAGCGTCGTCGGAATTCCATACACCTTTGTCACGCCCGGCGGCGGTCAATCCTGGGAGCGCGTCGCCACGCGGATCGTCTCTTCGAGACCGAGATTCGGCTGGGCGCCGAGCGCTCGACGAACCCGCTCTTCCGCCTCGGCAGGCGAGTATCCGATGGTCACCAACGCTTGGACCGCGTCGTAGTGCGAATCACCTTTGGGCCGCACCGGTCCCGGCGCGGGTTCGGAGCCGATGACGTCTTTGAGCTCGAGCACGAGCCGCTGGGCCGTCTTCTTCCCCACTCCTTTGACCCGCTCGAGCACCGAGGCTTGTCCCGACATTACGGCCTCTCGGAACTCGGCGGCCGGAACTCCCGACAACACGGCGAGAGCGATTTGCGGGCCGATCCCCCCGACGGTACAGATTCGCTCAAAGAGCGAACGCTCTTCGACAGTGGCGAAGCCGTATAGATGAAATGCATCATCTCGAAGGCGGAGGTATGTGAAGAGCTTGCACTCGGGTGAGGGTGGTTGGGATATTAAATACTGAGCCGTCGAGGTCGGTACCTTTAATCGGTATCCGACCCCGCCGCACTCGAGGATCGCTTAGTCGTCTCCCGCCGCGACAAGTCGTCCCTTGAGATATTCGTACAGCGCGTCGCCTATCCGCTCGAGAGGCTGAGGCTGCGCTCTTTGAGCTTACGCTTTACCTCGTTGAGGGAGGTCACGCCAAAATTCTTTTGGCTGACGAGTTCGAGTTCGCTGCGCTTGCAGAGATCACCGAGAGTCTCGATGCCGAGGCGATCCATACAGCGTTGGCTCCGACTCGAAAGCTCGAGCACACTGACGGGCTCGGCCAAGATCTTCTCTTGCTCGGAGTCGGGCAACTTCTTCTGGCGACGCCGTTCGTCTTCGAGACCCTGCCCGAGCCGAAATCCCTTTTGGGCGAGGATGCGTTTGATTTCGCTGAGACTCGTCTCGCCAAAGTTCTTGTAGGAGAGTAGCTCCGCCTCGGTCTTCTTGATGAGGTCGCCGAGGGTGTGGATATTCATCTTTTGAAGACAATTGCGACTGCGAACCGAGAGCTCGAAATCGGTGATCGGGATCTGGAGCAATTGGTTTCGACGAGAGCGCTCTTTCTCCTTCTCGCGATCGTAATACATGTCGATCGACATCTCGGCGTCGGTGTAATACATCTTCGCGCGCGGGTGATC
>CAYZYD010000605.1:0-2678 GCA_964482505.1 uncultured Planctomycetia bacterium
AACCCCCCGTCCTCTTCGATGAGACTCAAGCGCTTGTCGAGAAGATTACCGACCGAATTGGCGGCACCTTCCTCACCTATTGGAACTCACCCAACGGTGACGTCTGTCAGAACGATGTGCAGGCCTTCTACGAGATCCTGCAGGGGGTGGGCCGAGTCGACCAACTCCACGTCTTCATCAAGTCGGGGGGAGGGGACGGCACCGCCGCGCTTCGCATCGCCAACCTGTTTCATAAATACGCCGATCGCGTAAGCGTCTATCTTCCGCTCGAGGCGGCTTCGGCTGCGACCATGATCGCGCTCGGCGCCCATGAAATTTTTATGGGGCCGCTCTCGTTTCTCACGGCCGTCGACACGGCGCTGACCCACTCCATGTCACCCGTCAACCCGTTCAACCGACGCGTTTCGGTCAGCCAAGACGAGCTGAACCGCGTGGTCAAGCTTTGGCAACGCAATGCGTCGCGCGACGGTAGCAACGAAGCCAACCCCTACGGCGCGCTCTTTGAATATGTGCACCCGCTCGTCATCGGCGCCGTCGATCGCGCGAGCTCGCTGTCGGTCAAGCTCTGCACCGAAATCTTGAGCTTCCATCACGACGACATCGAGCGAGCCAGGGAGATCAGTACCCATCTCAACTCGGCCTATCCCGCCCACGACTATCCGATCCTCGTCCACGAAGCGCGGCGCTGCGGCCTCAATGTCTCAGACCTCGACACCGACCTCAACGACATGCTGCTCGAGCTTCACTCGGTCTACTCGATCATGGGCCAAGAGGCGCTGACCGACTACGACGAGCGCAACTATCACAACAACGAGATCTGCAACATCATCGAGTCCAAGGGCATCCAGCTCCACTACCAGATCGACAAGGACTGGCACTACCGCGCCGAGGAACGTCAGTGGGTTCCGATGAACGAAAACAGCAGCTGGCGACGCGTGCGGGGCAAGCCCAAGAACCCCGACGTCGATGTGCTCCACATCCGCTAACAAATGGTTTGATCAAACCCGGGCGCGCCAGTGTCTAGCCCTAGCAGCGCGTCCGGCGAATCGAAGGCGTATTGGTCATACTTCGAGGTTTCGCCGGGGGCGCTGGGCGAAGGAAGCTCGGCCTCCCGCGCGGAATAAGTTTTCGGGCGGGCCTCGGGGGGCCCTTGCCCCGTTTGGCTAGATATAAGCGAGCGGGTTACTCTTCGTCTTGGCCGACCATCCGGAGCAGGGCCCAGAGCCAGGCGATCTGCGCGCTTTCGCTGAGACCGACCGAGTGATTGCTGGATTCGTGCTGGAACTCGATCGGGGAGGTCGAGCTCAACTTCTCTTCGGCCCCTTCCGCCACGGCAAGAACGAAGGTTCCAAGCTCTTCGAATCGATCCTCGAAGGCGGGGTCACCCAAGACGTTCGTTGGGAAGGGAAGGACGGGTAGCCCGGCGGTTCCCGCTTCTTCGACTCGCTGGGTTCGATCGAGGTCGAGGTCGGCCGGAGTCGCGACCCCGGCGGCGAAATCGCGATCTTCAATAGCGCTCCGTGCAAACCGGGTCAAAGGTATGAAGTCCGCCGTCTCGGGTTCGCGTCGCTCCTCGAGTTGGTCAAACTTCTGGAGTGCTTGCAAAAGCGAGGCGTCGATCGGTTCAGAATCGGCTCCGACCGGCACCTCTGACTCCGCCTTGTCGTTCGACTTTTCGACGTTGATCGTCACCTGCACGGTCTCGGTAAAAGTCCCGTCGCTCACCACGACTTCGAAGACGAGCATCTCGCCTTCAAACCCGTCGGGGATGCGGATGTTGGGCTCGGCGAGATCGGTTCCCGAGATCAATGCTTGCGGCCCTTGGACCTGGGTCCACCGGTAGGACAACGCGTCCCCGTCGAGATCCGAAGCCGTGACCGAGATTGGAACGAGGTCTCCGGCACGAGCGGTTATGACCCCAACCGGTTCCACTTCGGGCGAGTGCGCAGCAGCCACGAGGATATCGACCGTGTCGACACTCGTGTTTTCACCGTCTGAGACTCGGAGTTCGAACTGGAGAACCGCCTCGGAAGCGAGCGGCGGCGCGGTGAATTCTGGTGCGGGGACATCGGTCGTCGAAAGCTCGACTTCGGGGCCCGCTACCTGCACCCACTGATAGCTGAGCACCTGGTTCTCAGGATCGCGAGCCGACCCGCTGAGCTGGACTGGATCCCCGTATTCAACCTGCTGGGAAGGCCCGGCTTCGGCGGCCGGAGCATCATTGTCGGCGTTCACGATGATCGTCACGGTGTCGACCGAGGTGTTCGAGCCATCGGATACGGTGACCTCGAAGGTCAGCGACGTATTCGTGATCTCGTCGGGCGCGACGAAGTTCGGGGCCGCGGTGTCTGCGTCCGCCAGCGAGACGGTGGGCCCGGTAATCTGCTGCCAACTGTAGTTGAGGCCCAGCGCCTCCGGATCGCTCGAAGCACTCGCGTCGAGCGTCACGAGGTCATTCTCGTCGACTGTCTGATCACTCCCCGCCGAGGCGGTCGGTGCGTCATTATCCGCGTTGATCATGACGACGACAGTATCGACCGATACCGAGTTACCGTCGGAGACGGCGAGCTCAAAACTGACTGGGGTATTGGCGACTTCGTCGGGAGCGGTAAAAGTTGGTTGGGCAACCTGAGTGTCGGAGAGCACCACCGTCGGCTGGGCCAGGACTTGCCGTTCGA
>CAYZYD010000606.1:0-2665 GCA_964482505.1 uncultured Planctomycetia bacterium
GAGGTCGAGGGCCGGCGATTCTTGCTCGAACTTTTCGAACAGGACACTAGAGCCCGCATTATTCACGAACCGCGTAACGAGAAGTCGCAAGGCGTCCGCTCGCAAGGAAGGCGGACGGATTCGATCCTCAAAAACTGATTGCTCGCCTCCGGTTCGAGTCCGTCCGTCTTCCTCGTCAGCGAACGTCTTACAGCTTCTCGCACGCGGTTCATGAATTATGCGGGCTTATTGTCTTGTTTAACGGCTGAATCGGGACCGAATCGGTGTTTCATCGGCCGTGTGGACAAACTCCGTCCCAGGCAGGGGAGGGCGCTCAGGCGCAGTCGAAGGGGTCAATTCGTCGAGGAAACGCGGGACACCGACTAGCAGCCCGCCCGAAAAACTGCTTTCGATGCGGGAGGTCGAGAATTCGAGCCCAGTGCCTCGGGCGAACCGAAGGCGTATTGGCCATACGTCGAGGTTCGCCGGGGGCGCTGGGCGAAGGAAGCTCGGCCTCCCGCGCGGAATGAGTTTTTCAACGGGCTGCTAGGGGTCGAGGTGTTCTGGTTCAGTTGATACCCGAGTCATCCACACAGTCCATTAGTTTGAGTCGTCGTTACCGTCGAGCTTTCGCAGCCGGATCTGTAGATCTCTCGAGGCCGCGAGCAGCTGGAACTCAGGGGGGACCGGCTCAGACGATGTGTCGATCTGCAACTCAATCCGCGGGACTCCGAGGTACTCTGCCCACGCCTTAGCGATGAGACCAAGTGTCATACGGACATTGACCTCACCGACCGGTTGAAACTCGACGCCTGCTGCCGTTTGGTATTCGTAAGCATCGATTCCCGCGGGTCCCCGGTAGCCGTGGCGGTAGAGAGTTTCGCCGATTTGAACCGCGACCCTCAGCCAGTCGGAATTCGGTATCTCCTCGGGATTGAGAAGGCGGAGTCCTTGGAATTGACCGCGCGCGTCGACGTACTGGCGGTGCACCGAGATCACGCGGATCGACTCGTCGATCCAAAGCGTCACCCCGTAGTCTGCGTTTCGCTCGACCCAACGTTCGAACAAGAGTCCGCGGTAGCGCGACCAGAGCTCGGCTAAACTCGGCTGGGCCAAATCGCCGACGCCGCGTCCGAGAAAGCGAGCGCGTCCCGCGGCGCTATAGGGAGCCTTGGCGATCCAGAGTTGCTGAGGAGCGGCTTCGACCCAAGCCCTGAAATCGGCAAACGACTCGAGATAGACGGCGTCGAGTGACGGCGCCGCGGCTGCGCTTCGCCAATCGATCACATGGCGGCGATGGTTGAGCTCCAGGGCCAGCTCGGGGGACGCCGCTTGGGTGCTCCAAAGGTAACTCGCGATGCTACCATCGGCCTGAGTTTCGGGATCGGAACTTTCGATACCGGTCGGAGACCATGAGATGGTCGGGGTATCCCGACCCAACTCGGGTGCGCCGACGCGGCGGCTCACGTCGATCAAATCGACAAGTGGGGGCGGGTCGAATCGCTCGGGCGAACTTCCCGAGTCAGCGAGGGTCCAGAGTTCGTCGCCGGGTCGAGCTAAGACGCTCAGCAGAGTTCCAATTGCGCTTGATACCCGCAGCGCCCGGCTCGAAGTGATGCGGGAGGCACCCAAGCTCGCCTCGGCCATCCGATCTTCGGCGTCGAGGTTCGCCTGAATCCGCCGTGGACTCGGCGTCACGGTCTCGGGTCCCGCGCCGAGACGCGCAGCGCGGCGGGGTGCCGTCTCGTCGTCGCGGCCCGGTAAAGTTCAGTTAAAAAATCTTCTGACATCCCGACCTCGGCTCGCGCCTCTTCGTAGAAGCGTCGACCGACGGCCCGGCCCGCACTGATCGGCCAAGCGAGGTTGGCTTCGTAGGTTTGCCAGGCGGTGAGCTGGGGAGGCTTGAGTCGATTCAGCCATTTCCAACCGAACCTCACATGCTCGATCTCGTCGCGATGGATGCGTTCGGCGATAGCCCGGGTCTTCGGATCTCGGATCTCAGAGGCGATCTGCATCATATCGACGGTGTGATCGAGGTTGGCGTTCTCAAAGGTTAGAGCCATCGAACAGATGAATTTGAGTGGTGAGTTAAAGTCGTCGATCTTGTTCCAAAAATAGCCGCTGACCGGGTGCATACCAAACCGGCCTCCCATCGCCTCGAGACGGGCGATGTACATCCGACTGTGGCGCTGCTCGTCGAGCAGGATTCGGTAGAGATCGGCCCGAAATTCCAGCGGGGCTTCGAAGGCGAGCAGCGCCCAAGCGTAGAGCTCGGCCGCTTGCAATTCATGGTTGGCGAGACCGTGGACGATGCGCTGCCTCTGATCGACATCGCGGAGCCCGTCGACGGGCGGGACTTTGACCGTGCGTGCCGACTGAATCTCGAGGTCCGCCGGTCGCCCGGGCCGTCGCGGGGCGGGAACTCTGCTCCAACCGCCGTCGATCAGTGGCGCGGCCGGAGGTCTGAGCTTCGCGTCGATCGAACTCTCCTCGATCACACGGCGCGCAAACTCCTCGTAGGTCGATTCTTTCAGGGTCATCGGGCTTCTGGCTCACCGGATACTTTGAACATTGAAATCGCTGGCTGCTTTGTTTGGGATTGTAGCTCCCTACCCCGGCCTCTGTCTTCGGTCTAGCAGCCCGCCCGAAAACTGCTTTCGATGCGGGAGGTCGAGAATTCGAGCCC
>CAYZYD010000607.1:0-2664 GCA_964482505.1 uncultured Planctomycetia bacterium
TCGGATTGGTAACTCCTTCGAGGAGCGGCAACAACGCCAGGGAGGTCGAGGGCCCGCGATTCTTGCTCGAACTTTTCGAACAGGACACTAGCGTGCTTCGTACTCCTCAAGTGTCACAAAGACTTCGCGCGCTTTGGATCCTTTGAACGGGCCGACGAGGCCGCGTTCGTGCATGAGGTCCATGAGGCGGGAGGCGCGGGTGTAGCCGACGCCGAGGGCGCGTTGGAGAAGCGAGACCGAGCCGCGTTGGGATTCGAGGATAATCTTGACGGCGTCTTCGTAGAGATCGTCGTCGGGGGCTTCGGCGTCGGCGCCCGCTTGGCCGTCGAGGAAGCCTTCGATCTCCTTTGAGAATTCTTGGTTGGCCTCTTTGCGCAGGAACTTGACGATCTTCTTGATCTCCTTCTCCGCGATATAGGTCGATTGCGCTCGGATCAGATCCGAAGTGCCCGGGCCGAGGAAGAGCATGTCGCCTTTGCCGAGAAGCTTCTCGGCGCCGTTGCGATCAAGGATCGTGCGCGAGTCGATGCGGCTCGCGACCATGAACGAGATCCGGCACGGCATGTTCGATTTTATCAGCCCCGTGATCACGTCGACCGACGGGCGCTGGGTCGCGAGGATGACGTGGATCCCGACCGCGCGCGACTTCTGCGCGAGCCGGATAATCGAGCTTTCGACCTCTTTCGAGGCCGTCATCATCATGTCGGCGAGCTCGTCGATGATCACGACGATGTAGGGTAGCTGTTCGGGCGCCTTCTCGGCCTCTTCGTGGCCCACCTTATCCGCGAGCTTGTCGTAGATCGTCTTCTTGTCGAGCTCGTTGTAGCCCTCGATATTGCGCACCTCGGTGTTTGCGAGGAGCGCGTAGCGCTGTTCCATTTTGCGCACGACCCAGTCGAGCGCGGCCGGCGCCTTCTTCATGTCGGTAATGACGGGCGTGAGTAGATGGGGGATATCTTCAAAAAGCGAAAGCTCGACCATCTTGGGATCGACGAGGATGAGTTTGAGCTCGTCGGGTGATCGCGTCATCAGCATCGAGCAGAGGATTGAATTGATGCAGACCGATTTACCCGAACCGGTCGAGCCCGCGATCAAGAGGTGCGGCATGCGCGCGAGGTCTTGGATAATCGGCTGACCCGAGACGTCCTTCCCGAGTAGCAGCGGGATCTGCTGATCAGATTGGGCAAAGGCCTTAGATAGCAGCAACTCTTTGAGCGACACCGTTTCGCGCTTGGCGTTCGGGACTTCGATGCCGACCGCGGACTTTCCCGGGATCGGTGCGACGACACGAATGCTGCGCGCCGAGAGCGCCATGGCGAGATCGTCCGAGAGGCTGACGATCTTGGTCACTTTGATACCCGCCGCGAGCGAGACTTCGAATTGCGTGATCGAGGGACCGCGCTGGATCTCGACTACTTGGGCATCGATCTTGAATGATTTGAGGGTGTTCTCAATCTTGGCCGCCGTCATCTCGAGTTCTTCGCGACCTTCGGCGTGGTCGAGCCTTAACGGATCGGCGAGATAGTCGAGCGGAGGAAAGCTGTAGACGCCGTCGAGCGAGAGCTGTTTTGCCTCTTCAAAGCCGGCGACGTCTCCCGCGAGTTCGGGAGTGCTCGCGAGCACGATCTTGCGCTCGACGGGTGGGGTGTCCTTCTCAGCAGCTTCCGCTTCGTCGTCAGCGTCTTCCTCGTCTTCCTCGTCTTCTTCGTTCTCGTCTGCGGCGTCGTCGTATTCGTACTCATACTCGCCATCGTCCTCCCAGTCGTCGCCCTCTTCCCACTCTTCGTCCCCTTCGCCTTCTTCCCACTCTCCCTCGTCGTCGTATTCATATTCGTACTCTCCGTCGTCGTCGCCCCACTCCTCTTCTTCCTCGGCATCGGCCTCGGGCGTGGCAACCGGAGCCGCCTTGCGATCCGCGAGGACTTCGGTCTCCGCTTCGGGGTCGGCGTCGAGCTCTTCTAAGACGGGCTCGACGGTCGGCTCGGCTTTCTTGCGTTTCTTGGTCGTCGGGGTTGCGCTCGATCGCGAGCGCGGAGTCGCAGACGGTTTGGTCTCCTCGTCGGCGACTACTTGAGGCTTCACGAGCTTCTCACGCAGTTGCTGGGCTCCACTCTCGACCGCCGTGCGGACCCGCTCTGCGGCTCCTGGTAATTGTTCTCCGAGTTTGCGCGCAGCCCGGCCGCTCGTCATCACCGCGAGTCGAACCAGCGGCGAGACGCGTACGTCGCCCGTGAGCACGATTCCGAAGAGCGAGGTGAGTGCGAGCATGACATAGGCTCCCGTCACGCCGAACGCGCTCGCGAGCCCCCATCCCGTCGCTTGTCCCCAGTAGCCCCCGCTCAACACGGTCTTGCCAAATTTCGATTCGTAGTCGCGAAAGAGCGGGGCCGCGTCAAACCAGAAGTACTCGGCCGCCGCCACGCTGAGGACGAGAAAAAACGCACCGAGAACTCGCCAGGGCCAAGCCGTGATCGAGACTTTGAAGAAGGAGACCATCGCCCAACTCGCGACGATCGTGACGAGACCGTAGCTACCCCAGAGGCCAAAATAGGAGAAGCAGGCGGACGCCAGGACTTCGCCCACCCACCCCCAGGCGAATGACAACAGGGCAGCACAACGGCAGGCCACGGAGTGATCTGAATAGAGGCTAATAAAGAGAAAGGC
>CAYZYD010000608.1:0-2657 GCA_964482505.1 uncultured Planctomycetia bacterium
AGGCCGAATGGCTCGCCGAGTTCTCACTCGAACTTTCCGAACAGGACACTAGCGCATCGCATTTCGAACCAAGCTCTCAATAAATGACCAGACATCGAATCCCAACTCATCAAACGGCTTGATCCGTCCTCTCCAACCCGTCCGCAAATCGACGAGGAAGGTGCTCTCTTGGCCTCGGTAAATCTCAATACGGCCAAGCTCAGCTCGAACTCCACCCTCGAAGCCAGCTAAGTCTAAGGTCACGATGGGATCAAGGCCATCTTTGGCGTAGGCCTCCCACTTATCAACTGCTATCGCGGCTAGGATAGCGACACAGCGCTTTACATCATCCTCTAAAGAGATCGCGTCCACCCCCTGGATCAACCAGGAGCGATTAGGTTTAACGAGTCTAATGCTGCCCGCCTTGGTGGTGAGATGAATATCCTTAATGACTTCAAATGGGACAAAGAAAGGACTTTTGGACCTTAGGCTATAGGGAGCCTCGAGGAGAAGCCGGTCAGCCGTTACCGATCCTATGCCATTAAAGTTCGCCCAGGCCTGACTGAAGATATAGAACTCCGAGTCACTTCCGAGGTCAGGACTGCTCCCCACCAGCGCGGTTCGATTCTCACCAGCCAGAGTTGAAAGTTCGAGCCTCAGTCTGGGCGTATCGAATCCGAATGCTCGCGCGTCTCCAGTCCTCGGAATCACTTGGTTGACTCTCCAACTCGATAGCGCTTCGATCAATTGTTTGAGAAGTTCTTTGTCCGCAGGGATGGCCTTGCGAGGCGATCCGAAGGCAAGTGAAAACTCTTGACAGTCGATGATCGCTAGATCGCCGCTCCGAATACGAAGTTCTTTAAAAGCCGAGACCTGCTCACGAAATACCCGACGGTCGACGAAGTCCTCAACCGCCAAATCGAGCACAGGCTCTCCTTCGGCTGTGACAACGAATATCTCCGATTCATCAGATCGCCGGGCCAACAAGAATTCACTTTGCCAGCGCTGCCCAAATTCGACCTCAACATCGGCCCCTGCGAGCTCAACTTTGATGCGTCCCCGCTTCTCAAACGGTGGAATCTCAGCCTTATCGAGAGCCTGTTCGATGCCCCAAGAAGCCAAAACGCCTAAGAACCACGTGACCTCCTCTTCCGCCGCGTCTTCCACTACGGGGTGGCGGATACTCCAACCGACAGGCCCTTTCTCCAAGGAGAACTCTCGGTCACCCTCCAGAGTTACGGCCAGCACTTCCCTTGGGTTCATGCGAAAGAGCGAGCGATTCCGAAAGGTCTCCGCGCGTAGATCACGAATAAAGTCACGGACGCTCAGGTCGCAGAGAAAGAGCCGTGCTTTGTAACTGGCATAACAAAACTGAATCGTCTCAGTCCCCGAAAACTCATTGCCGAATAGAAACTCATGTTTTGCTCCCGTGCTGTCTGTGAGTACAAATCCAAGCTGACTCTGCTCAATACCGAAGCGCTCACGCTCTTCCTTACTGACATTGTCGCGGATATCGTCGCGGGAGCGAATAGCGAGAATCTTCTCGACAAATTTTAAGACCTGAGTCTCGCTCGCTGCGAATTGATCCGGAGATACACAGCGCCAATCCCCATTCTTCTTAACCAGCTCGATCGGTCCTTCCGGCCTCTGAACTTCGATCGCCACGAAGAAACTCGGTCGAAACCGACCCAGTACCTGCCCCGCTTGCCACTGAATAGCCAAGTTGCGGTCCTTTAGCAGCCACTCCACTAGTACAGTTGAGAGGACCGCCAAAACGACAAGGATAAACGTAGTTCGTAGGTTCACCGGAACCTCCGAACCAGTAGAACTAATAGCCCCAACGACACCGGAATCAGCGGGAAGACGACTCCAGCTCCAAGAAACAGCTGCCAACGATTTTCGGGGGTCAGCTGAATTCGACGAATCACGTCTTCACGCCCTGACCCCGCCACACTCTCTTCTCGGTCGAGAAGCCAATAGAGGCAACTCAGGACAAATTGCTTGCCGACTCCTCTGAAAAAAGCTCTCTTCAGGAGAGAATCTGTACCGAGGACGATCACTCGTGAATCGCCGAGCTCCGAGGTTGCCGCGATAGAAAACGCGCCACTTACCTCGGACGGATCACGGTTGATGACCGTGTCGAGTTCTAGCCACGCGTTGTCTTCGGTGACGATGAGGGGAATCGCCGACTCTCCAAGTGCCAAGGCTCGGGAGCGATTAAGCTCCATCGCTTGCAAGCCCTGATAGATGAAGTTTCGTGATACCGTACTCTTTTGATTAAATCTTCGAATGAATAAGTAGTGCGTCGGCCTCTGACCAAAGCCGGGTTCAGGACCGACATTGGCCACGAGGCCGGGATGCGGAGCGATAGAGTAGAGAGCGAGGAGCTTCTCAAGCGGAGGTTCCTTTCCGGTGGTCAAAGTCACCAGTGCCCTCCCTCCTCGCTGAAGGTAGTCTCGGATCTTACCAGCAGAGCTCGCACTCAGAGGCTTCCCAAATTGCGACGGCACGATGACCGCCTCGAAATCCGATTCGATTGTTTCCTGATAACGAGGGTCGATTTCAACAACCTCAATGCCTCGATCTTTGAGATCCCGCTTGAGCAGAGCATAGGGGTCCTGATCGTCGGCCGATTCTTCGATCAGAGCGATCCGCGTCGACTTAGGGTTGAGCACCTT
>CAYZYD010000609.1:0-2049 GCA_964482505.1 uncultured Planctomycetia bacterium
GTCGCTGCTCCCGCTGGCGATGTTCATCGCCCTGCTCTTCCTGATCTTCTCGGGTTAGCCAGTCGCCCTCTCGCTCGGGGGCGTCGCGATACTTTTCGGCTGCATCGGGATCGCTTACGACCTCTTCAGCTACGCCGATTTCCGAGCCTTTTCGCTGCGTACCTTTGGCATTATGAAGAACCAGGTTCTTCTCGCCGTCCCCTTCTTTATCTTGATGGGCACCGTTCTCGAACGTTCGCGTCTCGCCGAGGATCTGCTCGAGACGATCGGAAAATTGTTTGGATCGGTCCGAGGCGGGCTCGCCCTCGCAGTCGTCTTCGTCGGAGCGCTGCTCGCCGCCGCGACCGGCGTTGTCGGAGCTTCCGTGGTGGCCATGGGGACGATCTCACTCCCCGTGATGCTGAGACACCATTACTCCCCCAGGCTGGCGACAGGAGTGATCGCGGCCTCGGGGACCCTCGGGCAGATTATCCCGCCGAGTGTCGTCCTCATCGTGCTCGCCGATCAGATCAGCGTCGGCGCGCGGGAACCGGCGACGGTCGGGGACCTCTTTATTGGCGCCCTGATCCCGGGCCTCGCGCTTGCGACGCTCTTCGGCCTCTACGTTCTGGTGATCTGCTACTTGAAGCCGAGTCTCGCTCCGCCGCTTCCCCGAGCCGAACGTTCGCTCGTGCAACTCATCGGCCCGCTGGCCAAGGTCATGCTTCCGCCCCTGATTCTGATTCTTGTCGTTCTTGGGAGCATCTTCTGGGGATACGCAACTCCGACGGAGGCCGGAGCCTTGGGGGCAGTCGGTGCGCTTTTTCTCGCTCTCGTGCGAGGTCGACTCCACTTTAGACTCGTCAAGGAGTCGCTTCGATCGACCACGCTGCTCACGAGCATGGTGATGTTTCTGCTCGTCGGTTCGACCGCCTTTACGTACGTCTTTCGCGAATTTGGGGGTGACCTCTGGATCGAGGATCAGTTCGCAAACCTCGGGGGCGGACTCGTGACGGCACTCCTGATTTGTAACTTGCTGATCTTTGTGCTGGGCTTCTTTATCGACTTCTTTGAGATCGCCTTTATCGTGGTGCCGCTCGTGGCCCCAGTCTTCGTGAACCACTACGGCGTGCACCCCGCCTGGTTCGGGGTGTTGGTGGCGATGAACCTCCAGACCTCATTTCTGACCCCACCCTTTGGCTTCGCCCTCTTCTATCTCAAAGGCGTCTGCCCTCCTGAAATCAAAACGACGGATCTCTACCGCGGCGTTATCCCCTTCATCGCGATCCAGCTTGGAGCGCTCGTGCTATTAGCGCTCTTCCCCGAAATGGTTACGGGGCTTATCGATTGGCTCGGATAAGAGCGGGCCGACTGACCGAATTTGGTGGCCTCGATCGCGAGCTTGATCACCCGCAATCGAGCGGTTAGAACTTGGGGGATGGCCGATAGCTCGCAGTGCGGATATCCCGGGGTGACCCACTCAATCGTCCGGCTCGAGTCTCGATTTCAACATGAGGGATAGGTTCTCATAGGCGATTTATCGCTTCGCAGCTCCTCAGTGAAGCGCTGAGTCACTTAAGAGCCGTCAGATAAGCCGACCTTAGTGGGGCCGATATGCTTCGCAAAGCGACCCTGAAGTTCATTCTCGAAGGGAAACACACCGTGGATAGTAGAGGCACCGAGCGAAGCTCACGCCGAGGGTTCAGCCGTTGGATCCTCACCATGATCCTGACTCTCTTCTTGGGAGTCTTCACCAGTGGACTCGCGCGGCTCGACGCCACCCCACTCATCACTCCCTTCTGGTTCATCGGCCCCCAACCGATTTTCAAGGCGAGTAAGCTCACAACCCAGACCAGCGACGACGATGACGAACTCGATGAATCCGAGGAAGTCGAGAAGCTCGACACAACGCCGCCCTTTGACAATCTCTCGGTCCCCTCCTCGCTGACGGGAAGGGCGCGCAGCAAGTTCGAAGAAGCGGTTCGTGACTGCAATCGTTTCCTGCTGCGTGGTGACGGGAACGACGGGAAGATTCGACGAGCTCTCAAACGGCATGGTAAAAAGCTCGAG
>CAYZYD010000609.1:2059-2643 GCA_964482505.1 uncultured Planctomycetia bacterium
CCGCGATCGAACCTGTGATTGGCCACCTTAAAAATAATGGACATATGGGGCGAATTTATCTCAAAGACGAAAAGTACTCCCAGGCCCAAAAATATCTCGAGGCCGCGCTCTCAGAAAACGAGAACTTCTACGAAGCGTACGTTTACCTCGGCGATGTCGCGGTGGCGGATAAAGACATCGAAGGAGCGCTCAAGCACTACGACGCGGCTCTGAAGATCTTCCCCAACTACCCTCTCGCCACCGAAAAGAAGTTTGACGCCTACCTTCTCAAAGGTGATCTCGAGCAGGCTCAATCGACCCTCGATCGGTGGGAGAAGCTCGTCGAGGGGAGCGAGGCGAGCCAGCTCGAGCAGATCCGCGAGTACATCGGCTACATGATCAAAGGCCCCGACTGGCCCAAAGAGTATCGAGCGGAGACCGAAAACTACATCATCCGCACGGGAGTCTCGCAAGAGTATGCCGACGTGATTGCTGCGAGCGCTGAGCAGGCGAGAAGCCTTTTTAATAGCTACTTTCCGCCGATTCCCCGTCTCGGGCGAAAGTACGAGGTCATCGTCTACCGTAGTAAAGGGGAATACCACGCT
>CAYZYD010000610.1:0-2632 GCA_964482505.1 uncultured Planctomycetia bacterium
TTTGATTGGCATCAAAGAGAAACATGCCTTCGTAGAGGCGAGAGTTTGACACTCCTATGGCTCCTTTCGTGGCGCACTCGGCGAGCCGCCAAAAAGTTTTCCGCAGGCTGCGGAGGAGTAATGAATTGTATTGAGCTCAACTAAGGGCTTTAGTCGGTCGGTCCTTTGGGGGGGACCGGCGAAACTTTGCGATTAAAGCGATTCATGGCCGAAGATAAACCCTGAATTTGCCAAAATTTGACCGCCTCGGTCGCCGCCGCCACCAAACGTTCCACTCGATCGAGCTCCTCAGGCTCAAACGGTGCGAGTACGAAGTCCTCTACCGAGACCCCCCGAGGGTTGCGCCCAATCCCGAGACGGAGCCGGGCGAACTGCTGAGTGCCGAGACGATCCTCGATATCGGCGAGACCTCGGTGGCCTCCACTCGAACCCGATCCTTTGATCTTGAGCCGGCCCAGATCAAGATCGAGATCGTCGACGGCCACGAGCAGGGTCTTGATCGATCCGTAGCCGCGCTCGAGCGTCTCGGCCACTGCCGCTCCGCTGCGATTCATGTAGGTCTGGGGCTTGAGGACAAAAAGCAGCGAGCTCTCGGAATCGGGGTCCGAGAGCTCGTACAACTCGAGCTCGGGATCGAGGCAGATCGCGTCGGTCGCGAGGAGACGATCGGCCACTCGAAATCCGAGATTATGGCGAGTCGCAGCGTACTGCGACCCCGGGTTTCCGAGTCCCACCAAGAGACCGGCTTGACGCCGGGCCTCACCCGAGTAGGCCTCGCTAGTCCTCTTCTTTGTCTTCTTTACCGATGACGGTGGGCTCGGTCCGTTCTGGCTCCGATTCCTCCGAAGTCTCGATTTCAGCGCTGTGAACAATCGCAATGGGTTCATCGGGCTCCAAGAGGCACTCGACTCGAGCCGGTAGTTTTAATTCGCTCACGCGGATCGCATCACCGATCCCGAGTTCGCTCACATCGATTTCGATACTCTCGGGCAGAGATAATGCACTTCCCTTGAGCATGACTTCGTGGTGCAGGACATCGAGAACTCCCCCCGCTGCGACCCCTTTGGCCGAACCGGCCACATGAATCGAACTCGGGGCCTCTACGACCTCTTGGAGACTGACGCGAGCGAAGTCGACATGCAGGATGCGCTCACCGAGCGCGTCGAACTGGATCTCCTTGAGGAGGCCCGACTCCTTCTTGTTACCGAGGTCGACCGTGATGAGATGGTGCTCCTCGTCGATAAACTTGCGCACCTGCTTTTCGGGCAAGAGACAGTGCAGGTTGGGCTCGCCGTGGCCGTAGAGATTAGCGGGAACCCAGCCGTTTCGACGAGCTTGGCTCGACTCCTGACTGCCGACTTTGTCGCGAATTTTGCCGCTGATAACGATGGTGTCCATGTTTTGCGGGTCCGTCTTTCAAAAGCCCGGCGCGCCCCACTCGGTGGCGACCTTAGGCGTTGTCGATTTTGGGAGGCTCACGACGATCCAGCACATGGTTTTGCACGCCGAGATTCGCAGACATGTGAATCTCTCGGATCGCGTCAGCAAACATTTTGGCACAACTCAGAACTTTGATCCGATCGCCCGCGCACTTGCCGTCGATCGGGATGGTATCTGTCACGTAGATTCCTTTGACGGGACTTGCTTCGAGTCGCTCGAGCGCAGGACCACAGAGGATCGCGTGAGTCGCGGCGATGTAAATATCGCGAGTCCCCTTTTGATCAAGGAGCCGCGCCGCTTCGGTAATCGACCCCCCCGTCGCGATGACATCGTCGGTGAGCAGAGCGTTTTTGTCTTCGACATCGCCGACCACGAATCCAACGTCGACTTGGTCGGCGCTAACCCGTCGCTTGTCGACGGTCGCGTAGCGCGCCTCGAGCCCTTTGGAATAGGCCCGCGCCATCCGAATACTGCCGACGTCGGGGCTGACCACGACGAGATCGGGAATATCCATCTGCCTGAAGTGATCGATAAAGATCCCGCCCGCGTAGAGATGGTCGACTGGGATGTCGAAGAAGCCTTGGATCTGTTCCGCGTGGAGATCCATCGTCAAGACACGATCGGCTCCGGCTGAGGTGATGAGGTTGGCGACGAGTTTCGAAGAAATCGGTACCAGGCTCCCCTGGTCGCGGCGATCCTGTCGGGCGTATCCGTAGTAGGGAATCACCGCCGTCACTCGACCCGCCGACGACCGCTTGGCGCAATCGATCATCACCAGAAGTTCCATCAGGTTTTCCTGCACCGGGGGACAGGTCGACTGGACGATAAACACGTCGCGTCCGCGGATCTGCTGGCCGAGGTGGACGGACACTTCGCCGTCGGGAAAGCGACCGACCTCGATCGATCCCGGCGTCAGACCGAGTTCGCGACAGATGCCACGCGTGATCTCGGGACTGGCTTTGCTTCATCTTAACACTTTCACATCGAAAAGACAAGAGGGCACGTCAAGAGCGATTCAGGTCTTGCCTCCCGTGTGAAGATATTTATGAAGGTAAAGAACAGTCTAGCTGTCACATCTTTCGCGCTAGCAACAGAACTCAGCGGCGCAATGATGAAAGGTAATCATGCAAGCCGACCAGTTGGTGATTTCGTCGATATGTCTTCGGGAAGAGCAGTAGAAATCCATCTGCTC
>CAYZYD010000611.1:0-2629 GCA_964482505.1 uncultured Planctomycetia bacterium
CGAAGGAAGCTCGGCCTCCCGCGCGGAATGAGTTTTTCAACGGGCTGCTAGCCCGAAAGGCTGCTTTCGATGCGGGACGTCGAGATTTCGAGCCCATTGTCCTTGGAGCCCTTTGTTCTCGAGAGCCCAGTGTTCTCGGGAGTCCAGTGCCCGGCGAATCGAAGGCGTATTGGTCATACTTCGAGATTCGCCGGGGGCGCTGGGCGAAGGAAGCTCGGCCTCCCGCGCGGAATGGGCTAGCCCGCACTTGACCAGCCGCTTACGACTGCGAGGTGTTCTCGGGGATTTCGGCGGGTTGCGGGTTCGCGGGGCGCTCGAGGCGTTTGGTCTTGAGGGCGAGCGGCGGGAGCTGGCTCGGGGGGAGGATCACGCCGCCCGAGATCGCGTAGCGCAGAGCCTCGTCGACTCCGACCGAGAGGGTGATCAGGTCCTTGCGCGGGACCTGAATCGTATAGCCGGTCATCGGGGTCGGGCTCGACGGGATAAAGACCGACACCATCTCTTCACCGACGTGGTCGGAGACGTCGCGCAAGCCTTCGTTGGTGACAAAACCCAGCGAGAAGATCCCCTTGCGAGGGTATTCAAGACAGACGGCCGAGTCGTAGGTGAGCTGTTTTTTCTCTTCGAAGAAGAACTCGGTGACCTGTTTGGCGTAGGGGTAGATCACCTTGATGATCGGAATACTCAGGATGAGCCGTTCGACTGACCGGAACATCTGTCGACCGAGATAGCCCTTGAAAAGAAAACCGACGACGAGGACGAGGACCACGGCCGCGACAAAGCCGAGCCAGTGGGGGACGTGGCTCTGGACGAGTTCATCGAAAGTCTGGGTGTCGGCGAGCCGGGCTCGGTCCTCGGGCTTTTTGGGAACACTGTCGTCGAGCTGATTGTCGCGTTTGTTCCAGAGCCCCTTCCAGTACCACTCGCGCGCCTGCTCGGTCTTGAGCAGGTAGACCATGGCCGAGTTGATCGGCTTGGCGATACGGTCGCTGAGAAAACTGTAGCAGAAGAAGAGGATATAGAGCGTGAGAATCGTCGGCAGCAGCGTCGCCATCCCCGCGAAGAAGGCGCGCCGATAACTCCCCGATTTTTTCTTCTCTTTAGCCAAGCGGAGGGCCTCCGAACTCGAGGTGGACAAATGCTACTCGCCGCGAACTCGCAACCTCAGTCGGAAGCTGGTTCGTTTTGAACCGGCGGAATCAGCCGATAGTCGGTGGATCCCTACTCGGTGGATCCGGCCCCAACCTCTTTGCGCGGTCCGGGGCGCGGCAGTCTAACCGAAGCGAAATGGGCTGCCTGCCCTCTTTTCGGCTGAAAGTGAGGTCGCTCTGACCTCCCGCTTCAAAGTCTCGCAAAGTTCCCGACTCCGACCGTTCGAGCACTCTTCTCGTTGCGACTCCTTCCCCGGGAGCGCTCGACCTCGTGCCGGCTGGCAAACCCACCCAGAAATTCAGACTGAAGTACGTTGGCTCGAGCGAGGAATTCGGCATACTCCGACCCTTCGTCTCGGGTCGTCGACGTAGAATCGACCCTTCGACCTGCGAGGCGAGCGGAGCTACGGTTTCGACCGAGCGCAGAAGAAGTGACGAAATTCCGATAAGTGAGGCTTGAGCGATGCGCGTTTTGTCTGGGGCGACTCCGAGTGCTGAGGGCATCCATCTCGGGAACTACTTCGGGGCCGTACGCGAATGGATCGGCCTCCAGTCCGAGCCCAACTACGAGACGCTCTACTTTATCGCGGATTACCACGCCTTGATCTCGGTGCGCGATCCCGAGACGTTTCGAAAGAACTGTCTCGCCGTCGCTCTCGACTATCTCGCGCTCGGGCTCGACCCCAACCGCGCCATTCTCTACCGGCAGTCGGATCTGCCCGAAGTCTGTGAGTTGACCTGGATCCTCACCACGCTCACGCCGATGGGTCTCCTCGAACGTTGCCACGCTTATAAAGACAAAGTAGCTCACGGAATCCCCGCCGACCACGGCCTCTTCGCCTACCCCGTTCTGATGGCCGCGGACATTCTGCTGCCTCGCTCGGACCTCGTACCGGTGGGCCAAGATCAAAAGCAGCATGTCGAAGTAACCCGCGACATCGCGATGAAGTTCAACCAAGCCTACGGCGAAGTCTTCCCCCTTCCCGAACCCAAGATCAATCCTAACACGGCGAAGGTCCCCGGGATCGACGGCCAGAAGATGAGCAAGTCGTACAAGAACGACGTCAAGATCTTCGAAACCGAAAAGCGCATCCGCAAGACGATCATGAAGATCGTCACCGACTCGAAGGAAGTCGACGAGTCTAAAGAGCCCGAGGGAAATACGATCTTCGAACTCTACAAGCTCATGGCGACGGAGCCTGAGGTCCAAGAACTTGCCGACAAGTTTCGGGCGGGCGGCTTCGGCTATGGCGAAGCCAAACAGACGCTCTTCGAAAAGTTCATGGAGACTTTCTCCGCGGCCCGAGAGAAGCGATCCCAGCTCGAACAGAACCTTGGAGAGGTCGAAGATGTCCTCCGTGAAGGCGCACGGCGAGCGAGAGAATACGCATCGGAAACGATGGAACTCGTCCACAACGCGGTCGGCCTCTAGTGTCCTGTTCGAAAAGTTCGAGCAAGAATCGCCGGCCCTCGACCTC
>CAYZYD010000612.1:0-2620 GCA_964482505.1 uncultured Planctomycetia bacterium
AGTACCAACGGGTCGACCTCGAGGGCGCGAGCGAGCCGCTTCGGTTTGTTCTCGAAGTCGGCTTGACGATTACTGGAGTCGTGGTGCGCCCGACCGGCCAGCCCGTCGCAGGGGCCAAGGTTCAAGGGTCGACCGGATTTTTCTTTTCCGAAGAGGGTGGCGGCGGGGTCGCGCTATCGATCAGCCTCGGGGGTGCGGCGAAGCCCCAAGGGGGAGTCGTCGAAGCTGAAACCGACGCGTCGGGTCGGTTCGAGCTGGTCGGTCTCAAGCCCGGTAACTATCAGATTGCGGCGGAGTGCGAGCGGTTTGCGGTCAGTGCCGCCGCGACCGCGGCGGCGGGGAGTCGAGATCTCGAGGTGCGACTTCGCAAAGGGGCGACGGTAGAGGGTCGAGTGCTCGATCCCGCGGGTCAGCCCGTCGCGGGTGCACTCGTCACGGGAGGTCGGGGGCTCGGAGCTCGGCTGGCCACAACCGACGACCGGGGCGAGTTTGAGTTAAACCGTCTCGCCGGCCGAGTCACGCTTTCGGCGCGGAGCGAAAACTATCCCGAGACACGAGAGTCGTTTGAACTCAAGCCCGGTGAGCGCCAGCGCGACGTCACTCTGACTCTCGAAGCGGGAGCTCTCATCACCGGCGTCTGCGAGGGTCCCGACGGCGAGCCGCTTCCAGGAGTCGTGGTCTCTTCCCAAGTCAGCTACGGTGAGTTCGGCATTTTACAGTCGCAGCTTGCAGTGGGTGGCAAAGAGCTCCGCAGTGACGACTCGGGTCGATTTACGATTCAGGGACTCAAAACCGGAGCGAACTACCGAGTTCGTCTCAACCATCCCGACTACCTCGAAGAGATCTTTGACGATGTCTACACCAGCGAGCGACCGTTTGACCTCGGCACGATCCGTTTTCGCCGAGGGGCTCAGCTCCAAGGTCTCGTCGTCGACCAGGCGACTGGTGAACCCGTTTCCGGGGCCGCCGTCGCGCTTGTCGAGGCATCGGAAGGTGATTCCGGTCCCGATCTCTCCCTATTTTTGGGGTTGGAAGGCTTCGTATCGGGCGGTCAGAGAACGACCACGGACGACGAAGGACGGTTTACTTTGCCCAAGATCCAACCCGGTTCGTATGGTGTCACCGTTCGGGCGCCGGGCTTTGTATCGATGCGTGGCGAGGAGATTACTCTCGCGGGCAGCGAAGTCGTCGACTATCCCACCCTCGAATTGAGTCCCGGGCTTGCGATCGGGGGCGTCGTGATCGATGGACGTGGGCTTCCCGTGAGTGGAGCCAAGGTCTCTGCGCAGGCGTTCCTATCCGAGTTCAAGTTGGTTCGCTCCTCGGGGTCGACCGATTCCCAAGGTCGCTTTCTGATCGAGGGACTCGACGAGGGCACTTACACGGTTCGGGCTGAATACGGTCGATTTGCTCCTGCAAGCCAAAAGCGCGTGAAGGCCGGGACGACCGAACTCAGTCTCGTGCTCGCCCAAAGAGGCTCGCTCTCTGGGACTATTTTCGACCTCGCGACCGGCAAGCCCGTTCCCGAGTTTAGTGTTCGCTTGACTAAGAACCGCAGCAACTTGTCGACGATCATTGACGGCGGCGACTTCGCCGACTATTTGGGACAGGGTTCGCAGAAGTTTAGGAACCCCGACGGTCACTTCTTTCTCGCCGACATCGTCCCCGGAACCTACCGCGTCGAGGTTCGGGCGGCGGGATATACGACGACGGATGAAGTCAGGGTAGAGATTCGCGAGGCCGAAGAGACCACGACCGAAATTGGTCTCGATGTCGGAGGAGCAATCGCAGGATCCGTTCGCGATTCCAAAGGACTCCCACTCGAAGGGGTGCGAGTTCGAGTCAAGGGGTCCGCTAAGCAAAGCGCCTTCGAACTCGTCGTCAGTGTCGACGAGGGAGGGGGGAACCAGGTGGTCACCTCGGGGAATCATGTGACGACCGAAGAGGACGGCAGCTTTCTCATCAGCGGACTCAAGCTCGGCGAGACCGTGCTCGAATTTGAATCCGAAGATTATCTTCTCGTCGAGTCGGAGCCCGTCGAACTCGTTCAGGGTGAGACGGTTCGTCTAGACCCGGTGACGCTCGAAAAGGGCGCTTCGATTCGGGGTAACGTCGTCGATGAAGATGGTCTCCCCGTTAAGCGCGCGGCGGTCATGATCTCGGCAGTGGACGAGAGTGAAGAGTCGGAGGGCGGTATCCGCTTTCGATCGGGCTCCAAACCAAAGTTCGTCGTCCTCGACAAGAACGGGCAATTTGAAGCTTCGGGCCTCAAGGCGGGTCGCTATCAGATCAGGGCGCAGAAGCTCGGAAGGTCGGGTTTTTCGTTTGGACCCAACCGCGAGCAGGGCACGGTTGTCGAGATCAAATCGGGCGAGGTCCAACGCGTTGAAGTCATCCTGTCGAGCTCTCGTTAAGCGGTGGTCGAGGGTCGGTTTCTGCCTGGTCGCTATGGACAACCAAGCGCCGGCCTCGCAGCCCGCCCGAAGAGATCGACTCGGCCACGAAGTCGATCTTCCTCCAGCACGGAGCTCGATAGCTCGCCCTCGGGGCTGGCGCGCCGCTTTCCGGGCTAGCAGCCCGTTGAAAAACTGCTTTCGATGCGGGAGGTCGAGAATTCGAG
>CAYZYD010000613.1:0-2589 GCA_964482505.1 uncultured Planctomycetia bacterium
TGGCGCGCTCGCCGGGGCCGGCCGCGGGCAGGAGCTCGATCGAAAGCGCACCGTACGCTCATCCCAACTCTCGGCGGGCAGCAGTTGATTAAACTCCGACTCGGCCAGCAACACTCCGTCGCGCTCCACGACTTTGCGCGAATGAGCAAAATAGAGGCTGGGCAACGCGAGATTCTCGTTCGCGATATACTGCCAGACGTCCAACTCGGTCCAATTGGAGAGGGGATAGACCCGAAAGTGCTCGCCCGGAATTCGGCGGCCGTTAAAAAGATTCCATACCTCGGGTCGTTGGTTCTTCGGGTCCCACTGGCCAAAGCGATCCCGGTGCGAAAAGAAGCGCTCCTTCGATCGCGCCTTCTCCTCGTCGCGCCGGCCCCCACCCAGAGCGACGTCCGCGTTGAGTTCTCTCAAGGTGTCGAGAAGGGTGACCGACTGCAACTGATTACGGCTCGGGTTCGGTCCCGCTTCCTCTTTCACGCGCCCCGCTCTGATCGACGCCTCCACCGACGCGACCTGCAATTGCGCTTCGACCTCGGCGACGAGCTGATCGCGAAAGGCGATCGTCTCGGGGAAATTATGACCGGTATCGATGTGCAGAAGCGGAAACGGAATCCGAGCGGGCGCGAAAGCCTTGCGCGCGAGATGCACCATCAGAATCGAGTCCTTCCCGCCCGAAAAGAGTAGGATCGGCCGCTCGAACTGGGCGACGACCTCCCGCAAGACGAAGATCGATTCGGACTCGAGTTGGTGAAGATGAGATCTTATCGTCATACGCCAGCCCTCCTACTCGTCGACGCGATCTCGCTGAGCCTCTTCGTGAGCGAGGCTCCTGACGAGGAGCGTGATCTGGCGCTCGATACGATTCATGCGGAGGGTCTGGAGCGTAAAGCCGATGAGCACCGCAAGCACCAAGATATAGAGCAGGAGGTTGGTGCCGCGATCGATGCCGAGCGCTTGCGCGACCCGAGTGGTTAAGTTGGGTGAGTAGACCGCGATCATACCGCTCAGGTGGGTTACCACGAGAAGAAGGGCGACCAGCCCCGAGAGAGAGCCGCGGCGCCAAAGGAATACGACCGCAAGCAGCATCAAACCGAGGAGAGGGAGGACGAGGAGTTGGAAGAGATTCATGTTGGTTCTCGTTCTCCCTCCCTGGTTCGCACCATGCGAAGACTAGCGCTTGGTGACGCGCGCCGTGAGATAGTCGTAGGCGATGCGGAAAGCGCGTGCAGAGCTCGTCGACTTGGCGATCGAGCGATCGGTATAGAGGATCTCGACCGCAACTTCAACGAAGGGGTAGCGCGACCGGCGTACGAGATCGAGGAGCTCCGAGGCGTGAGCCATCCGATCGAGCCGAATGTCGATGCCTCGAGCGGCCCGGTGGCTAAACGCGCGCAGCCCGTTGTGGGTATCGGTCAACGCCATACCGCTCACGAGCCGGGTGAAGAGAATGCCGAGACCGAGGACGGCGCGACGCGTTCGCGGCATGCCTTCGGTTGAACCGAGGAAGCGCGAGCCGAGGGCGATATCGGCTTCGCCGTTCTGAATCGGGGCGATCAAACGGTCTACGTCCTCGGGTCGGTGTTGACCATCGGAGTCGAAAGTGACGATGATCTGCGAGCCTTGGCGCAGCGCGTACTCGATACCCGTTTGCAGCGCCGCGCCCTGGCCGCGATTGAGCCGGTGCCGCAAGACCACCGGGGCCTCACGCCGAGCAACCTCATAGGTATTGTCACAGGAGCCGTCGTCGACGACGATGGTATTCGGATAGCGGGCGACGAGGTCGGATAAGACGTCCTCGATGACCTCGCCTTCGTTAAAGGCCGGAACTACGACGGCGACCCGGCTGCGGTCGACAGCGTTGCGCATCGAACCATCCGCATGAGCCGCGGCGCCTGACCGAACCGGACGCATGGCGGAATTATCTGGAGAACCGAAGCCCATGGAGACCTTCTTCCAACCCTCGAGTATACGAATCGGGCTCCATCCCACAACTCGCGGCCTCGCACCAGCGACCCCGGCCGTCTCAAACCTAGGTGATCCCAGGGCTTTGAACGTTCGCTGGCCTCGGGATCAGAGGCCAAACACAGCTGCCGGCGTAAGTTTTTGCCCGATGCGGCCCCTGCGAGGACGCTTTTCTTGAAGGGGGTGACCGCGGTGGTCCCGGGGCGAAACGCGGCGCGCACGCTCGAGTCTTGTCTCCGTTCTCTCATCGCGATCGCTGAAGCTCCCGACTCGCCACTCGGGCCGATCATCTTTGTGAACGATCACTCGACCGACGGCAGTATCGAAATCGCAGAGGAGCTCGGCGTTACGGTTCTCGCTTCGAACAGCCGCGGTCCGGGCGCGGCTCGAAACGTCGGTTGGCGCGCCGCCCGAACGCCGGTCGTCTGGTTTGTCGACGCCGATTGCACGGCCGAACCCCACGCTTTGGAAGCGCTTCTTGCCCACTTCGATGACTCTAGCGTCGCGGCGGTAGGAGGAACCTATCTCAACGGAAACGAAGGCTCCATCGTCGCGACCCTCATCCATGAAGAGCTCGTGACGCGACACGCTGAGATGCCCAGGCGTGTCGATTTTCTCGCGACCTTT
>CAYZYD010000614.1:0-2565 GCA_964482505.1 uncultured Planctomycetia bacterium
CTGCGAAGTTGGAAGGCGACCGCTGGCGGCGAAAGACGAACGAATTCGATCCTCAACGACCTTGAGCTACGTCGCCTCCGCTCGAATCCGTAAGTCTTACTTGCCCGCGGAGGCCTTCCGACTTCTCGCTACGCGGTTCAATGAATAATCCGGGATAGAGTCACCACCGGCAACGGCTTGCTTTGACTTCTCCGTTGAAATGAGAGTCCTTCCGAAGAAGGCGGGCAGCGAAGCCACGAGTTTGGAAGGACCTAAAGCTTGACCGGAGGCACTTCGAAGGAGCCCCACCGATCGCTCTGGCTCGAGCAAGCGCTGAGAAGCGAGGAAACGGGGCGAGAGTCACCGAAGGCTCGAGGAGATCTCACGGCCGATATCGCGATCGTCGGCGGAGGCTATGTCGGTCTCTGGTCGGCGATTCACATCAAACGGGCCGAGCCGAGCCGAACCGTCGTACTCCTTGAAGGTGATCTCTGCGGGGGCGGCGCCTCGGGCCGCAATGGCGGCATGATGATGAATTGGTGGCCGAAGTTACCTTCGCTCATCAAGCTGATCGGCGAAAGCGACGCGAAGCGAGTCGCTCAAGACTCAGAAGAGGCCATCCTCGAGATTCAAGACTTCTTGAGAGAGCATCGGGTCGACTGCGAATTTCAGAGGACCGGCTGGCTCTGGACCGCGACCAGTGAGGCTCAACTCGGAGCGTGGCGCGGGGTCGTCGACGCGACGGAACGACTCGGCAAAACGCTCTATCAACCAGTCAGCGCCGAAGAGGGGCGGCAGCGAACGGGTTCGCCTCGGGTGGTCGGTGGCGTCTTCGATCCCACCAACGCGATACTGCAGCCAGCGCTGCTAGCCCGCGGCCTGCGTCGTATCGCCCTCGAACTCGGAGTGGAGATCTTCGAAAAATCGAAGGTCGTCCACTTCACGCGATCAGTTCCTGTCGTGGTCGCGACGGAGCAGGCGACCGTGCGCGCGGATAAGTTGATTCTCGCTACCAACGCTTGGGCCGCGGGCATCCCCGAGCTGGCGCGATACGTCTGCGCCATGACGAGTGACATGATCGCGACGGCTCCGATTCCGGAGGAGCTGAGCCGAATCGGTTACACAGGGTCGGAGGGGATAACGGATTCGCAGATGATGATCGATTACTACCGACCGACGCCGGACGGTCGGATTGTCTTCGGTAAGGGTGGGGGCGCCGTCGCTCACTCCGATCGGTTTGGGGCTGACTTTGACCGCGATGAGCGTCGGGCCCGGTTGGTCGAGGAAGACTTCCGAACTTACTATCCTCAATTAGAGGGTGTGCAGGTCACTCACCACTGGAGCGGCGCGATCGATCGCACTCAGACGAGCTTTCCTATGTTTGGTCGACTCGGGGGGCGACCCCACCTGATCTACGCGGTCGGCTGGAGCGGTAATGGCGTCGGACCGAGTTACCTCGGGGGGAAGATTGCCGCGAGCCTCGCCCTGGAATCGAGCGACCAGTGGGCGCACTATCCGCTCATCGACCAACTCCCGCACAAATACCCACCCGATCCGATTCGTTACTTTGGGGCGAAGGTCGTCCGGAGCGCGGTGGCAACCAAAGAGCGGGCCGAGATGCGCGGAGAGCACTCCCCTTGGTGGGCCCGCCAATTCGCAAAACTCGCCCCGTCCACATTGGAAGACAAGTCCTAGCCCGCCCGAAAACTCATTCCGCGCGGGCTGCTAGCCAGTAAGTCGGGTAGAAGCGGGTGGGTCGCTAAGCGGTGAGGTGTCTTCATGAACGCGAGCACAGGCCGAACGCGACTGTTGAATCGTTGGAGCGAATTGTGGCAGCGCCTCCCGGCGGAGATCGTGCCCGCCCCGGACGTGCTCGATTGCTATTCGGAAGTAGGTCGGGTTTATCATGGAGTCGCGCACCTCGAGGATTGTCTCGATAAGCTGGATCGAGTTCGGACGGTTGCCGACCGACCTGACGAGATCTAAATCGCCCTCTGATATCACGACGCTATTTATGATACACGCCGCAGCCGAGGAGCGGAGTGCAGATCTCGCAATGCGCACTTTGATCGATGCCGGGATCACTCTCGACCTCGCTAAACGCGTCAGATCCTTGATTGTCGCGACCGATCACAGGACGGCGGCGGTTACGTTCGACGAACTTCTGATGGTCGATATCGATCTTAGTGTGCTTGGGGCTCCGCAGTCCGATTTCGAACGATACGAAGAGTCCGTTCGGGCTGAATATGCGTGGGTCCCGGAAGCTGACTTTACGTGTGGCCGGCGAGCGATCGTCAAGTCATTTTTGGATCGCCCCGAGATCTTCTCTACCGCTCCGTTTCGAGGCCTCGAACCAGTGGCGCGCGTTAACCTCAGAAGATCGATCGCTCGGCTTCGGAGACTCCGCTCGGTGATTTGATGTTGTGATCAACACTCATAAGCTGACGAGATTGGCAGGCCGATGACTCTCGCCGTCTCAGCTGAGATCGTCAGTTGTTCTGCGTGGCTGAGATGGTTTTTCAACTCACCTTCGAGTACGCTCCGCCCCAGAAATGGAGGTGCGTTGTGACCCAACCCTTTGGCACC
>CAYZYD010000615.1:0-2540 GCA_964482505.1 uncultured Planctomycetia bacterium
GGGTTATTCCGGGAATCGAGTCGAGCCGGATGGTCTGCTCTCGGTGGGGCCCAGAGTTTAATCCGGTTTGCCGACAACCACCAGATCGGAATCGAGTCGCCGCTCACGGCGGCTCTCCGGTTATGGGTAGGGCTCTTGTTGTCTTTAGTCCCGAACTCAGTCTACACTCGGCCGCTCGAAAGCGCTGACCCTGGCTTTGGTCGCGCGGAACTATCGAACGTTAGTTGTCGGCCCGATCGAATAGGGACTCTATGGATCGAAGTTTGAGCTGGGCCCATCGCTGCGCCCGCCCGAATCGCCCGGGCTGGGTTTCGCTGAGCGGGTGGGTGATTTTCTTGATCTTGTCGACCTCTGAGCTCTCGGCTCAATTCGAGGTTGAACTCGCCGACATCATCGCTCGCGACCAACAGAGCCGCAACGCCCGCGATTCCCGGCTCGCTACCGAATCGGGATCCGAGCGGGGTGCGACGAGATACCCTCGACCATCGCTGACCGGCGCCTGGCTCGCGCAACAGGCGGTTCGAGGTCTCTCAGAATGGATCGAGTCGAGTACCGACCCCGTTCCTCTCGCCATCTTGCTGCCACGCTCAGAACTCGCCGGCCCCAAGGTCGACCGAGCGGCGGTCGATCGTCTTCTCGAAGAACCCCTCAGCCTCGCTCGTTTGCCCTATCGAGGTTTTGAACCCCTTTTACTGAATGCGCTCAATCAGCCCGAACGGCGGCTCGACGGAGCTGGGATCGAGATCGGCTGGGTCGAGGATAACGACCGCTTCCTCGTCAGGTCGGTTCGAGTTATGGGAAAGCGTGTCGAAGAGGGAGAGGACGTCATCTGCGTGATGACTCAGGGTCTCGCGAGCGAACTCGCTGGGCCCGGGGTCAAAGTCGAAGGCCTACCGCTCACTCTCCGGCAGGTCGTCGAGCGCGGGGCTCGCGTCGAGGGAATCGACTTTACGCCCCTCTATTTTCAACAGAGTACTTGGAGCCAACGGCTCTGGGGACTCGTCGGTCTCGCGCTCTTGATCGCTTTGACCGTCTTGAGTTCGGCGAAGCGAAGAGCAATTCGATGGCGACCCGTTATCTGGGGGGTCGTGCTTCAATTCTTGCTCGCCTTCCTTGTGCTCAAAACTCCCTTCGGTCGCGGTTTCTTCGAGATTGCCAAGCGAGCCTTTGTCGCGTTGATCGAGTTTGCCGATCAAGCGAGTTTAGTTGTGTTCGGATCACTCGCCGATCCGAGTCAGGTCGGCGTGGTCCTGTTCGTCAAGATCACGGCCACCATCGTGCTCGTCGGCTCGCTGACCGCTGTTCTCTACCATATCGGAGTGATGCAGTTGGTGGTTTACGGGCTAGCGCGCGTCATGCAGTGGACCTTGGGGACAAGCGGGGCGGAGTCGCTCGCGGCAGCGAGCAACGTCTTCGTCGGACAGACCGAAGCTCCGCTCACGGTGCGACCCTACCTCAAGGGGATGACGGCTTCCGAGCTCAATTCGATGATGTGTGGGGGCATGGCAACCGTGGCGGGTGGGGTGCTCGCAGTCTACGTCGGCTTTGGCCTCGATGGGGGGCACCTGCTCGCGGCGAGCGTGCTCTCGGCCCCCGCGGCTCTGGCGATTGCGAAGATCCTTCTCCCCGAAAGCGAGACTCCCGAAACGGCGGGGCGGGTACCTTTCTCGATCGATCGAGTCGATAGCGGCGTGCTCGATGCTCTCTGTCGCGGGGCCTCGGAGGGGTTCAAACTCGCCATGAACGTGATTGCGATGCTGATCGCGATCACGGCGATCATGTTTCTCGTCAACGCACTTCTCGATGGACTCTACCAGTACCTTGTGCCGAGTTGGTTTGACTTTGAAGGTCGTCCCGATTCACTGAGCCTTCAGCTCATCATCGGCAAAATCTTTCAACCGTTAGCCTATCTCATCGGAGTCGATTGGAGCGAGTCGGGGCAGGTCGGATCGCTCCTCGGGACGCGGATGATCTTTAATGAATTCATCGCCTACCAAGAGCTCGCGCTGGTGAAAGAGACGCTCTCGCCGCGGGCCGTGACGCTCTCGACCTACGCACTCTGCGGCTTTGCCAACTTCGCGAGCATCGCGATTCAGATCGGAGGGATCGGCAACCTCGAGTCGCAAGTCCGTCCGCAACTCGCACGCTACGGTTTGCTTTCGATGGTCGGAGGCACGCTAGCGACTTTGATGACAGCAACCATCGCGGGAGTATTCCTATGACAGCAGACCCTGACCCCAGCGGGTACGAATCGCTGCAGAGCGCGGCGGATCAGTTGTTGGAAGCCCTTGAGACACCGCCGCGAGTCGGCTTGATACTCGGTTCCGGTCTCAAGGCAGAGAATCTCGAGTTCGAGGTGATCCGGCGGGTACCCGCGGCCGAGATTCCGGGTCTACCCATTCCACAAGTCCTCGGTCATGCGGTCGATTGGACCTTCGGTCGGTTCGGGCAAGTCGCTGCGGCGGTCGCGGGAGGGCGTGTGCACTTCTACGAGGGGCGGTCGCGCGACGATGTCGTCTACGCGACTCGACTGCTGGCCG